>JBCDGJ010000003.1:0-78483 GCA_038757945.1 Pseudomonadota bacterium | reverse complement strand
TGCACAAACTGTGATTGAGCGCGCGTAATCGCAGCCAGCAACTGCCCGTCGATGGAGGTGGGCGGATTCGCTTCGTGCGTCTCGACAGTCATGAATAGTCTCTTCACAGCAGGCACCGCGCGCCAGCTGGCGCAATTTGGAGAGCTCCCCTGTGCCTAAACGTAGTTCAGACTGACCACTTCGACGTGACGCACTTGGCAGTTCTGCCCTCTCCCCCCGCCCTTGCCCGTGCCTGACGCATGTGCGACCGTTCCGGGCGTTGGGCCGGAGCACGCTGCCCGAATCGGACGATGAGCCCCATGAATCCAAAGAGCGGAAAGAAGATAAAGCCCGTCAAGCCCGGCGCGCCGAAGGTTGCGGAAGACGCCGATGACGACAGCCCGGGCGGTGTGGCATCGGCGACGGCGAAGCCGGGCCGGCGAGAGAAAGGCAACTTCGGTTCGACCAACGTCAAACCGTTTGTCCCCCCGCAGGCGGGGGCCGGCGCCGCGGATTCGGAATCGGCAGCGGAGGAGCCCCCGGAAGGATGGATCGAAGTCGAAATGGTCGGTGAAGACGGCTCGCCCATTGCCGGAGAGCGCTACGAGATCACTGTTCCGGATGGTCGAGTTGCCTCGGGCACGCTGGATGGCAACGGCTTTGCCCGGGTCGAAGGATTCGAGCCCGGCGAGTGCAAGATCACCTTTCCGGATCTGGATAAGGACGCCTGGGAACCTGCCTGATAGCGCCGGGCGGGAAACCCGACCAGGCTTCTCAGCCGCGCCACCATAGCCAGGCGCCAGCGAAGGCAGCTGCCAGCGCCAGCATCATCCAGCCCTTCCAGAAGCCTACGCCCAGGCGGCTCGGCCGGGCGAGCGGCTCGACGAGCACGACAGAGACATTGTCCCGGGGCTTCTGGCTGCGCACGGCATCGATCAACGCCTGAGCGCCGCGTTCGGGATCCCGGTTGTCCTTCAGCACCCTGGCAATCTGCTCATCGTTCAGGACATCCGTCAGCCCATCGCTGCACAACAGCAGCCAGTCACCGGGATCGAGGGCAAGCTGCTCCCTTGCCGTCTGCGGATTCCCATGGCCAAGCACCTGAGTGATCATGTTTCGCTTCGGATGCTCTCGAGCGCTCTTCTCGCTGACCCGTCCGGCATCAATGAGTTCCTGCAGCACCGAATGATCCCTCGACAGCTGGGTGAGCTGGGCCTTGCGCCATAGATAAGCGCGGCTGTCGCCAACCCAGGCGATGGTCGCATGCTCGTTGCTGACCGCGAGCGCAACGATGGTCGAGCCCATGCCCTGGCGCTCAGGGTTAGTGCTCGAGGCGCTGACGATGGCCTGATGCGCACTGCGGATCGCATCGAGCAGCGAACCGTTCTCAGAGTAGCGCTCAAGGATGGTCGTGGTCGCTATCTCAGAGGCCACCTCGCCGGCAGCGTGCCCGCCCATGCCGTCCGCCACCATCCACAAGCCCCGCTGAACGTCGCTCGCAACAGCGTCCTCGTTATGGGTCAGCTGGTTACCCGGATCCGTCAGCGCAGCGTAGCGAGTCACAGGATCACCAATTTACGCTCGGCCTGCGGGCAGAACAGGTCGCGCCGCCAACCGACAGCCGTGGCCAGCCGGATCAGCTGATCGACTCATCGTGCGTCTCTTCGGGGGCCGCAAGGGTGCCGGTCAGCAGCGTTGTGTAGTGCGCGGCGTCCGGCATCCCGTGGAACAGGAACAGCCGCTGCCTGACACCGTCAACGGCGGACCACCAGAGCGAGCAGCCGGGCATACGCTGGCGGTAAACGTGATCGAGCAGCAGTTCGTTCATTTCCGACGCCAGGCCATCGGCCAGCAGAATCTCGGATCCACTGTTACCGGCATCCAGCACCAGGCTCTCGCTATCGTCGCGGTCCAGGAGGCTGAGCGCGGCAACGTCGGTGGTAAAGGTCTCGAGATCCAGCTCGTCATCGTCCAGTGCGGTTATCAGCAGCTCTTCGCAAGCGCTGAAGAAAGCCTCGTTACGTGCTTTGAGACGAAACGCGTTGACGTCCTCCCGCACCGGGCAGGCAATAAGCAGCGGAAAGTAGCGGTTGACCCGATCGACGCTGGGCATGATGGCGCCACACCAGGCCTCCGAACCCAGGCAATCGGGCCCGAGTACGAACCGCCATATCGGGCTGGTCAGGTAGGTGTCGAGCCAGCGATCACCAAGACGCTCACGGCTGGCAACCATCGCCTGCTGCAGCCAGCTATCGCAGTCTTCGACCAGCGACGGCGGCAGATTGCGACGGACGAAATCCCCCTTGCTGGGTAGCTTTCCGTAAAACCCTGCGGAACTTTCGACTACATCTTCGTTGGACATACAAACTGGCTCAGCGCGTCCATCTGAAACGGATTGAACGCGCTCCGTGCAATGAGCTCATAGCTCACCCTGCGGTTGTCGATATTGAAATCGACGCGATAGGTCTCCGGGCGTCCGGTAGGCCGGATGCCCGCATCCTGAAGCACCCGGAACCAGGCCCAGGGACCCCGCTGACGAACCATCGTGCGCCCGCTTGGCCCAGGTGGCGTCATCTGCACGCGGACTTCACCGCTGCCTTCGGGACCGGGCCACTTGAGGCTCTCGCTGAGCTTCGGGCCGAAGCTGTAGGAAATGCGTTGCCCGTCGAGCGACAGCTGGAACTGCGACAGCGACGTATCCATGCTCAACGGAACCAGATCAAACTGCACTTCGGGCGTCGCGCCGGTGGTGAAGAACACTTCCCGAATCGCGCTGGCGCGCTCGAACTGGCGCATGGTGCTGCTGCTCAGGCTGAAACCCTTGCCGGCATCACGCAACCGCCAGGGCCGGCTGGAGGTATCCACGTAGGGTTTCAGGTAGTCGTTGAAGAACTGGTCCATGATGCCGTTTGGACCAAAGAAAACGGCAAAGTCCTGCAGCCGGATGCTCTGCGTGCTGTTGCGCGCGATGGGATAACGTCCAGCAATAGCGTCGCGGCAGAATCGTGCCGGGCGGCCATTCCACTCGTTGTCCAGATAAGCGCTGATGCCACCAAACGCGATACCCGAGGACTGTTCCGCAGCTGACGACAGCACCGAACGCAGAATGCCGATCTGCCCATCGGCCTCGGACTGAATGGCTCTGATGGTCGCTTCTCCCTGTCGAGCCACATGCGGCGGTACGCCGCCCTGGTTCTGCTGGCTGTCGACCAGCGTCATGAACTCATACAGTTCCCGCAACAGCTCGAGCAGCGGCGCAAGCGGTGTCTGGCCATCTCCGCTCGATGACAGCCTGCGCAACCGCCCGAAGCGCTCTTCGATCCGTCCAAGGCTGCCGAGCATACGCTGGGCCGCTCGACCCGCCGAGCTGCGACTGAGGATGCCGGAGAGCTCCGAGCTCGCTTCCGCGGCGGCGGCGCCCGCACCCGCACCCGGCACGTCAATACCCAAGGCTGGCGCTTCGAGATCCGTGGCCTCGTTCAGCCCGTCGATCAGCTGGGTCAGGGGTGAAGGCGTGTTCGTCAGCGAACGGAGGATGCGGGTCGCCTGACGCGGCTCACCGAAGGGGGCCAGCGTCAGATCGCGCAGCAGCTCGTCAAAGACCGCAACATAGTCGTCGAAATACCGTTCCTTGACCCGCTCGGCAAGGCCGGCATCGAGCGGCACGTCCTGCCCCAGCACCCAGCTCTCATCGAGCATGGTGGACGCGATCTTCAGGCTCTGCGGCAGGAACACCTGCTGGTAGCCCTGCGGCGTATACAGCGCCGGCAACCGCTCATTCAGTGAAGCACCGCTGCGCCGCACGAACACCAGCCGCCCATCCGGTCCGGCTGCTTCAGCCACGCTGAAGCCGAGAATGTCTCCCGTATCCGCATACTTCAAACGCCCGTAGGCACGTTCGGCCGGCGGAATCCGCTGCAGCTGCGCGCGAACCTGAGCGATCAGAGCATCGTCGAGCGGTAGCGGCAGCGGCTCGGGGCGACGCTCGAACAGGGCCTGTACGTGAGTCATGAACTCATCGGCCGCCGGCTGCGAGTACGAGCGCGCGAGATCACGGGCGATGACCGCAAACCAGCTCACGATCGGCGCGGCGGCGTAGTGCTCGACGGAGTCCAGCATCAGGTAGCGCTTCAGCGACTCGTAGGCGACATCCGGTTCGTTGGCACTGCTGCGCAGGCGCGTTTCCAGCTGCAGCATCAGCCTCGGCAACAGCTGTTCGACCAGCATGCGCCGGTACGCGATCGTGGCCTGCCCGCCCATCTTCTCACCCTGATACAGGCCGAGCCCGAGCGTGAGCGGTGGGCCCTGCTCGGCCTGCTGATCAGCAAAGCCGCCGGGCAGCATGCGGATGGCGGTGAGCGTCGGCACCAGATCACGCATCAGATCCGCCGTGCCATCGAGCCCCTCAAGCTGCTCATCGATGCTCGACACGGCAACATCGGTATCTGCGATCAGTTGCTGGTTACCGAAGTAGCTGACTGCCCAGGCGCCGAAGACGGCAAGCACTACCAGCGCAGTGCCCGCGTACAGCGCGGACTGTAAGAGCGCCAATCGGCGTTCGGCCTTTCTGTTCGTTCCGGCGAGGCCCGCCTCCTGAAAGACGAGATCGCGCAGCAGGCGCCCGACGAAGTAGCTGCGGCCCTCGCCATGGAACGCGGGCAGCGACTGGATGTTCATGCCGAAGTTGCGCGAAACGTTGCCCATCAGGCGATCGATCGGCGACCCTTCCTGCGTTCCGCTGGTCAGGTAGACGCCTCGAACAAGGGCGTTGGTCTCGTAGGAGCTACCGCGGAACACCGCGGTGAGGAAACTGCTGAGCAACGGCTTGACGTTCGCTACCTGAGCGGGGAAGTCGTAGATCGCCGCGCGGCGCATCGGATCCCGTTCCTGATGGATCCGATCGAGCACCTGCGCGTTGAGACGATCAATCAGCAGGTCAAACTCCACGTCGAAGCCCGCCAGCGGATTCACGTCGCCGGATTCGCCCAACGGAAAGGTGGTTCCCCAGACCTGCTCCCGCTGCTCCCGCGACAGATCGCCAAAGAACTCAACGAATCCGGCGATGAGATCGCACTTCGTCAGCATCACGTAGATCGGAACGCGCATGCCGCAGCGCTCGTACAGTTCCTGAATGCGTTGCCGGAGCGCATCGACGTGCGCATCCCGCCCGGAGGCATTCAGCTGCATGACGTCGGCGACGCTGATTGCCAGCAGTACACCATTGATGGGCCGCCGTTTCCGGTGCCGCTTGAGCTGGTCGAGAAAGGTAAACCACTCCCGACGGTCAGCTCCGGCATCGCTATCCTGAGTGACGTAGCGACCGGCTGTATCCAGCAGGATGGCTTCATCGGTAAACCACCAGTCGCAGTTCCGGGTGCCGCCCACGCCCTGGATGGCATCCTGGCCGTTGCCCTTCAGCGGAAAGCGGAGTCCTGAGTTCTGGATGGCCGTCGTTTTGCCGGTTCCAGGCGGACCGATGATCACGTACCACGGCAACTCGTACAGGTTCAACCGCCCACGCTTGCCCCGGGTTCGTTTGAGCGTTGCGATCGCCTCTTCGAAGCGGCGCCGCATCGCTTCGTTCTCCTCCGCCCCGGAACCGGGCGCCGGTGCAGCCGGTTCCGCAAGGTCCGCGGCGATCGCATTCGACGCGCTCTGGCTGCGTACCTGTCTGATGAGCGCAGTGATCAGCCAGAGCACCACGATGGCGAGGATCGTGAACGAACGGTTGATGGCTGGTTCAAGCGGGCGGCTGTCGGCAAAACCGAACAGCGGACCGAGGAACCAGATGAACAGTGAGAGGCCGGTCAGCCCCAGCGCGGCGATAAACCAGCGGTTCCTGAAGAAGCCCAGTAGTTTCATAGGCGCGACACGCCGGCCTTGAGCAGGATCTCTACCCGGCGGTTGCTTTCACGGGTCTGCGGATCGTTCTGATCACAGGTGTCACACAGGGGGTCGGAATCAGCTCGGGGCTCGGCCGTCATGCGGACCGCGTCCACACCGAACGACTGCAGCGCCAGCATGACCGCTTCCGCACGCTCTCGCGACAGATCCCAGTTGGAAGGGAATCGCAACGTTCGAATCGGTACGTTGTCCGTGTGCCCGGAGATCACCACCGTACCGGGCTCCGCAGCAAGGGCATCGGCAATCCGCCTGAGCAGCGATGCATGCTCGTCGCCAACGGTTGCGGACGCCGAGGGGAACAGGCCCCGCAGGATCACTGACTGTGGATCCGTGCCGGCATCGATCAGACCACGGTCGATGTCATCAATTAACAGCTCTGACAGGGTGCTGCGCCGAAACACGACCGGTTCGCTCCGGCCGTCGCTCACCGCAGGAAGGTCACGACCGAGCGCTGCAATAGTGCTCACCACCGGATCCGAAGCGACGTTCAGCGTCCGCAGCAGCAGGATGAAGCCGACGATCAAGAGGCCAAGAGCAACAGATCCGACGACCCACCAGGGTACGTACTTCACGAGCCCCGGTCGTTGATCGCTGACCCCCTGCCAGTGTGGGGACAGATCGCGTTCCCGTGGGCCACGGTATCTGGCGATCAGCGCATAAGTATCCAGGCGGATCTGCTCGAGCCGCTGCATGCCCTCAGCCGTCTGCCGGTAGCGGCCCTGAAAGCCAAGGGAGATACACACGTAGATCAGCTCGATCAGATCGATCTGCTGAGCTGGATCCGTCGACATCCGTTCCAGCAGCTCAAAGATCTTCTCACCGGCGTAGACCTCGTTGTGGAACTCCGCCAGCAGCGACCGGGCGCTCCAGCCGCTCTGACTGCCCCAGGGCGTATTGAGGATCGCCTCATCGAGAAAACCGCAGAGGACATAGCGCGCAATCGAGATGGACTGCGGCGGGTACCGTTGGCTGGCCAGGTCGGCTTCGAACTGCTTGATCGCGGCGCTCAGCTTGGTGAACAGCCCCACCGTGTCATCATACTGCGGCGTCCGCCGCAGCTGGCTTGCGATCGTCAGCAACGACGTGGCGGCAGCCAGCACCGGATTCGCGCCGGAGCTCGCAATCTCGCCGGGCAGCGTGACATCAGGGGCCGCGCTGGGAACCCGTGCACGGGACATCCGCGTTGCGCCCCGAGGGCTCGGCTTGATGACCGTACCCTCGCGATCGGCAAACGGATCGTTATCAGACATTGCTTAGCGCCTTATCGCCCAGAGCTCGAGCCGCAGGCCGGGGAACTTCCGGCCGAGATGAATGGCAATGGTCCGCGTGTTCTGCAGGCCCGCCCACAGCGGATCCTGCGTCTCGAGCTCAAAATAGACACTGCCCGCATGGTACGGAATCTGGCGCGGCGCCACGGCCATGGCCCGCAGCGGTATGCCGGGCAGCACGTTTCTGACGACGTCGCTGATGCCTTCCTGGGACGCAAGCCGCGTAAGCGCCGGAAACTGCTCGACCACCTGCTGCTGCGGAATCTCAGCGGCGACGGCGAGCACAAAGCTGGCGTTGTCGAGCAGCGACGCGTCGGCAACATGGCCGGTGAAGGTGTTCAGCTGCTCATACTCCTTGAGGGGTATGGTCACCGCCGTTTCTTCCTGGACCTTGCTCAGCGCAGTGCGGATGTCCTGGTACACATCTTCAAAGGTCCGCCGCAGGTCGTCGTGATCGTAGCTTTCAAAAAACCGCGGCACCCGCGTGTCGCTGGTGAAGGTCGCGAGCTCGCCGGCAATCTGCAGACAGTACTGGTACAGGGTTTCCGGATGCGAACCTTCACCTTGCGCAAAATGGGCCATCAAAGGCGTGAAGCGATTAATGGCCTGCAGCATCAGGAAGTCTGCCACCTGTGCGGCGCCGCCGCTGCCGTCGGCGACGACCCGGCCAGCCAACGACTGGCTGCGATGCTGAAGCAGCCCACGAATGTCCGTGATGATGCTCTCGAGGCGGCGGCTGGTCTTGCTGAACAGGACCGGGGGAATGAAGCTGTCATCGAGCACGACCTGACGGTCGGAGCGGCTCTCGACGACATGAGCGATGGCCAGCGCATGGTAGCCCTCCAGCACCTGCGACTGCAGCCGGAGCTCGGGCTTCAGCGCCGCAATCTGCATCAGCGCGTTGTTCTCGGCCATGCCGCTCGCCGTATCGCGAACGTCGACCTCCTGGATCGAGTGCCGTACCAGCCCATGCTCGGGCGCGTCGACGAAGATCTCCTGCTGCGTGGCGGTGAGCGCCGGGATGCAGCAGTAGACGATTTCGTTCTTGACCTCGCTGTCCACGTCGAGGGGCGTCGGCACCAGGTCCTCGACCGGAATGTTGAAGGCTGTGCCGTCCTGGAAGGCACCAACCGCCGACTGCAGACCGATCTTGCCGATGGCGAGCAGATCACGATCGAGCTCGATGCCGGCAAACCCCCAGCCGTACTCCAGCACCCCGTTGACGCGCTGATCGACCACCCGTTCCAGGTAGCGCCGCTCCTGCTGGAAATGCTGTGGGCGAAGGAACAGACCTTCGGACCAGACGACTTTGCTCCTTGTGGACACAGTACCTCTCTTACCGATCAATCCAGGCGCAGCTCGACGCTGAGCCGATCGAGCGCGATCGTCAGCTGCCGGCTGCGCAGCAGCAGCTTGTCCTTCAACTGCTCGTCCCTGACTTCGACGATGTCTTTCCAGCGCGCCTGTCCGAACTGCTCGAAGGCGGCGAGGACACCAATGTAGCGTGCCTGATCATCAAGCTGAATCTCGACTTGCTGCTCAACCGCCGGGGCGATCTGCAGCTTACGGGTCTGCAGCAGATCTGCACCGAGCGCGCTCCGTGCACGTTCTACAGTCGGATAGAGCGCGGTGAGCTGGCTTTCCGTAAATGCCGTAGCGGCCCGGAGCTGGAAAATCATCAGGTCCACCCGCTGCGGCGTCCCGGCCGCAGACGGATTGATTGAGTCCGTCGCTGCGATGAGCGTATCGAGAGGTTTGGGAGGCGGTTCGGCAGCCTGGTTCGCGCAGCCCGCGAGGCCTGCAAAGACACCTGCAACTAAAACAACGGTACCGGTTAAAGGACGCATCAGCGCCGCGATTCTAGTCAGCCCAAGCACCCTTCGCCCCTCTTCTACGCGCCCTATGCACAGTGGGAATGCATGGCCCGTGTTCCCGACTCCCAGGTCGCTGCCGTTTGTACCAACGCCGCAGCTGGTGGTGGTACTGCGGAGTGCAGCAGCGCTACCGTGGGTCTCGACTCAGCAGCCTGTCTCTGCCCAGCGGTCACCGGCACCACGGTCCGGCCGGATCAGGATTCGCCTGACTGCCCCTTCTCCAGCTCTTTCACCGCCTGGTCGTAACCCTCGGCGAAGAAATGCAGCACCGGATCCGCGTCCTGCAGTGTACCCTCAAAGAAGCTTCGATACTGATCCCAGTACGCCGACTTGCTCAACACGCCGATGCCGAGCCGCGCAGGCGCCTGACGCTGAAAGTCCGCCGCCAGCCGATCCGGGTCCAGCTGCTCGAGCATCGCACGGTTCGTTGCCTTGAGCGCCGAAAACATCGCCAGCTCGTGCGTGGCCAGATCCGAGACGGCATCTTCGGCAGCCTCGAGCGCCGGCAGGTAGCCCGGCCTGGGCGTCACGAACAGCCGCTCGAGTGCCTCAGCAGCGGACTGCGACAGCTTGATGGGGTTGTTCTTGGTGCTCTGGATCATCGTTCGCGCCACCCCGAACTCCGCCTTGAAGCGGCTCCGTACGGCGAGCGCACCGATAAAGCTTTCGAGCAGGAGCGCGACCACACGACCGAGCTCGAACAGCTGCTGTGCGTTCAGGGGTGTATCCGGACGCAGCCCGAGACCCTCCAGCAGTGGCGCCAGATCTCCATGCGCGCCCGGCGCTCCGCTGTACTGAGGCATCGCGGCCGGCTGCGGGGCTGCTGCGCGCGGCGGTGTCATTGCCGGTTGCGCCGTTACCGCCGGCGGCGGCGTGGCGGTTGGGGTCTGCGCGGTGGTGAACGATCCCGGAGCAGGCGCGGGCGGCGCTACCGCTGGGTTGGAATCGGTCGATCCGGGTGGCAGCGCCCCGAACGGATCGCCTCCGGCAGGTGGTGCGGGCGGTTCGGCGGGCTGCGCTGCTGGCGCCGGGGCGCCCGCCGCCATGAGCCCTCGCAGCGCTTCCGGGATATCTTCCTGGGGCTCAACGGGCGCAGGCGGCGCACTCGGATCCTCCTGCACGCGCGGCATCGGCATGTGCTGCGCAATCTCGGAGCCGTGGTCCGGCTCGCTGAAGACGAAGGGGTCGGCGGGAGCCGGTGGCTCCTGTGCGGTGGGCCCCGGCTGGCCCAGCATGGCAAGCGGATCGGAGCTCGCAGGCGGTTCCTGCTCAGTTGTGCCCGGCTGGCCGAGCATCGCGAGCGGATCGGATGTCATGTCTTCGAGACCGCGCTCCGATGGGTCAGCGATCCCATCGCCGGCGGATCCGAATACGTCCAGCGGGTTCTGCGGGGGCGGGGTGACCGCACTGCTCAGTTCAATCCGCAGCCGGTAGTGGCCGACCTGCAGCTCGTCGCCGTCCTCCAGCGGGATACCGATCCCTTTCTCGATCGCTTCGCCGTTCAGGCGTACGCCGTTAGTGCTCGTGTCGATGAGCATGTACTCGCCGTCGACCTTCTCGATGCAAAGATGGCGATTGGAAACAACCCGGGTCGGGTCAGGGAGGGTGATGTCGTTCTTGTCGCTCCGGCCGATCGAGAGACTGTCCGAAGTCATGGGCACGGGTGCCGGTGAGACGCTCTCCTGGTCTCCCGACGCTAGGACCTCCACCTGAAGACTCATGACACCAAGCTCCAAAGCACCATGCGATTTTAGCACTCTGATGGAGGCCGAAAAGCTGTAAAAGTACTTTCTTTAACCAATTGATTTCGTTTAAATTACTTTCATCCAGTTGACATTGCAAGGGTAGCAGCCCGGGCAGCGTCTGGCGCGGATGAACGCTATGCATGGGCCCGTTGCGCAGGCAGTGGCCGAGCGCCCGGGTGAGTGGAAGAGGGAGCAGATGCAATGGCAGCAAACATCAGCCAGGCGAATCGCGAGGTTGCCGTTGCCTCGCCCCTTGGCGACGACACGCTTGCCTTCGGCTCCATGGTGGCCACGGAGCGGCTGGGACGGCTGTTCGATATAGAGCTCGAGGTCGTCAGCGAAGACGATGCCATCAAGCCAGCCGACCTGCTCGGCGAAAACATGACTGTCCGGCTGAATCAGGTCGACGGCGATCCCCGGTATTTCAACGGTTTTGTGACCCGCTTTCAGCAACGTCCTGGCTCTGGCCGGCTGTTCCGCTATGCGCTGACCCTGAAACCCTGGCTGTGGTTCCTGACCCGGACCTCGGACTGTCAGATTTTTCAGGAGAAGACGGTTCCGGACGTGATCAAAGAGGTGTTCCGGAACCACGGCTTCTCGGACTTCGAAGACCGGCTGACGGGCTCCTATCGAACCTGGGACTACTGCGTTCAGTACCGGGAAACGGACTTCAACTTCGTCAGCCGCCTGATGGAGCAGGAAGGGTTCTACTACTACTTCACCCACGAAAACGGTAAGCACACCCTCGTGCTCGCAGACAGCCTGTCCGGCCATGATCCGCTGCCCCTGAACGGCAATCTGGGCTTCGCCCCGGACGGCAACGTCGGCGGTCGCGAAGGCGCGACCATGTACAGCTGGCACATGACCCAACAGATTCAGCCTGGCGCCTACGCGCTGCGCAGTTTCGATTTCGAGAAGCCGAAAGCGAGCCTCGAGGTTGCTGCGGCAGCGCCGGATGGCCACGCCAGCGATGGCTTCGAGATTTTCGACTACGAACCGGAATACCTCACCACCGGTGATGGCGACAGCTACGTCAACAAGCGGCTCGAAGAACGTAAAGCCCAGTTTTCGATTTTCGACGGCGAGAGCAGCGCACGCGACCTGCTCGCCGGCGGCCGCTTCCAGCTCGAGGGCCATGAGCGCACGGAGCTGAACACCGAGTACCTGGTGGTCGCCGTGGAACATCGCATCGGCGGCCAGATCTACGAGAACGCCGCAGCCGCCGAAGAGAAGCACAGCTGCAGTGTCGAAGCGATTACGGCGCAGACGCAATACCGGTCACCGCGCATTACGCCGAAGCCGGAGATCCGCGGCCCGCAGACGGCCATCGTGGTCGGCAAGTCGGGCGAGGAAATCTGGACCGACGAACACGGCCGGGTGAAGCTCATGTTCCATTGGGACCGGTACTCGAAAGCAGACGAGAACAGCTCCTGCTGGGTTCGCGTCGCGAGCAGCTGGGCCGGTCAGAACTGGGGCGCCATCGCCCTCCCCCGCATTGGCCATGAAGTGATCGTCGAGTTCCTGGAAGCTGATCCGGACCAGCCTATCGTCGTTGGCCGGGTGTACAACGGTTCGAACAAACCGCCCTACGCGCTGCCGGCAAACGCGACGCGATCGACCACCAAAAGCAACTCGAGCAAGGGCGGCGAAGGATTCAACGAGCTCCGGTTCGAGGACAAGAAGGGCGAAGAGCAGGTGTTCCTGCACAGCGAAAAGGATCTCGACGTCAGAGCCAAGAACGACCGGCGCGAGCAGATCGGCAACGATCGCAATCTGGTCGTCGAACGTCACAAGGTAGAAACCGTCAAAGGCGAGCGGCACGAGAAAGTGACGCTCGACCACAAAGAAGAGCTGGGCAAGGATCGCCACCTGACGATCCAGGGTATGCAGGCTCAGGAGGTCACCAAGTCCTATTCGCTGAAGGTCGGTGAGGACGTGTCCTATGTGTTTGAGAAGAATCACAGTCAGGTGGTGACCAAGGACAGCTACATTACCGCCAGCAACATCGTCATCGAGGCGAAGGACAACATCACGCTGAAGGTCGGCGGCTCGGTCATCGCCATTGACAAGTCGGGCATCAAGATCGAAACCTCCGGCATGGTGATGCAGAAGTCCGGCTCCACCTTCAACGTGCAGGCTGGGGCGGCGCTCAGCCTCAAGGGCGGTGCGATCGTCGAGATCAATGGACCCATGGTCAAGATCAACTGATGGAGTTCGCGACACCCAGCTTCAGCCTGAAGCTACCGCCCGGGGGTATTGATGCTTCGACCTATGCCTGGGTGTATCCGGAGCTTGGCGGCAACAACCCCGCGAGGCTCAGCGTAAGCTCGTCCTTGCCCCTTGAGATACCCGACCTTGCCCAGTATCTAGCGGAGCAGCGCCAGCTTATTGAAGCAGCCTATGACAACTTTGAGATGCTCGAGACCGTTGAAAACGTGCGTGGCAGCTGGAACTACGTGATCCTCAAGTTCAGCTGGGGATCCGAGGACCTGGCCCAGATCCAGAAGGAGATCCACCTCTTTATCGACGCTGAGCCGCTGCAGTTCTACCGCTTCATCAGCAGCGCACCGACAGCAGCTTTCACAACCGCGGAGCCGATGTTCGACCAGGTGCTGGCCAGCTTCAAACCCACCGCCGGCTAAGCCCCCCGTTTGCGCAGCACTGCGCAGAAGTTGCGATACTCGGTCGTCGCGCGATCATCAACACGCATCCGCCAGGGGATGTCATCCCGTTCAGCCACGAGCTCCAGACCCTGGAGTCCATATTCCGGGGCAGCAAGCACCCGTTTCAACACTGCAATCGGATCACCTTCGTGATCGTGGTGGGCCGAATGCCCGCCGAACCAGCCGGCCCTGGGCGTCAGGTCCTCCCGCCACTCGAAGGGCGTCGCGAGATGGGCGCTGGCACCCGGGCGTAGCACGCGGTCGATGGACGTCAGCAGTTCCAGCGGCGCCGGCACCGCGTCCAGCAGATTCAGCGCCACGATCTGATCAACTGCGCCAGCAGCCAGCGGCAACGCGGCGGCATCGCAGACCCAGAAGTCGACCCGGTCCGCGCTCGGGAAGTCGACGGAATGCCGGCGCTCTTCGTAGTGGGCCCCGGCTCTTCGCAGCGGATACACCACCTCACCCTGCATCCGGATCCGCTGTGCAAATCGCGCGAAGCTGAAGTTCTGCTCGATGCCCAACACCAGGCCCGGACCCCGTGCGCCAAGTTCAAAAGTCGAACGCCCGGCACCGCAACCAAGGTCCAGCACCAGCCCAGCGGCGGCTGGCTCGTCTTCGAGCATCGCCTCGAGCAGAGCAACGGTCTGGCTCCCGTCACACCGTCGCGCCGGTGGCAGCCCCGGGTCAAACTCGGAATAGCCGTCCCAGGCGTAGCTGCTGAGGTATTGCCGGCCGCTGTGGAAGCCGTCTGCCATTGGCAAACTGTCGGCAATCAGGCCCTGCAGCTCCGGACCAAGGTCCTGACGCTCGAGGATCTGCGGCAACCAGGTCGCCAGATAGGCAGCGATGTCCGGAACGATGATCGGCACACCGTCGATTATGGGATAACGCTGTCCGCAGGCAGCATTCGGGCATTGCGCCATACCCTGCTGCAGCTCGGGCTCGGTTGTAGCTACGCACAGCTCGAGCTGAGCGTCAGCCTGACCATTGAGGGAACAGCGCGGACAGCGCGGTGCGACCAGCTCCCAGTGCGCGACGCGCAAGCTTAACCGCCGATCAGGACGGTCGCGCAGCCGGGTCCGATGACAGTGCCGGTCGGAGCAGGGATGGGCGCCACGCAACTCGGGTGCGAGGTCATATCGCCCACGCGGGCGGCCGGCAGGCCGCCGATGAAGACCGTTGCTGACCCCTTGGCAATCATGCCCGGTCCGGCGGGTATGCACCCCGGCAACATGCAGGGCGTCGTGATATCCGTGACCCTGGCTGCCGGCATGCCGCCAATCATCACGTTAGGCTGCCCCTTGACGATGGTCAGCGGCAGCGGCGGATGGGGAACGGGCGTCGGCACCAAAGCGGGCGGATGAATGGGCGCGTGGCAGTGCGGGGCCGACTGCAGCACCTTATCGCTGATTCGTGCGGCTGGCGCGGACACGGCTCTACCCCCTACCCCGGATCAGTCTTCTTCCATGGTCCACTTCAGGCACCCCTCGTCGTCCTTGGAGTAGACGTAGTAGCCCGTCCAGCGGCCGTTGGTAATGATGACCGGCTCAACTTTCTGAAACTTGGAGCGGCCCCAGCTTGCCATGGCCACTTCATTGACGCTCTGCGCTTCGACAAAATCCTGCCATGGTTGACCATCTGATTTCTCCAGCCGATGACCGGCGTCGATCGCCTTGGTCAACGCGCCAAAGAACTCGTGGTACTCAACTTCCAGTATCTTAGGACGACCCATGATCTAGCTTCTTCAAACCATCTACGCCAATGAGGATGACAGCCGCTGCAACGCGCAGCCCGACAAGCCGCCAATGACACCATTTTCCAATAGAAAATTCCATCAATTTCAGAGGCTTATTGCCTTTATAGCAAGCACCCCTGCAGCAGGCAACTCCCGCTGGAACGCTACCCTGGCACGGCTGACCGATCGCCTATGAGTGTAGACGCCACATTCGAGATCGCCCTCAGCCGCACCGCCGAAGGCGACCTGAACGGAGCCGCGGAAGTCTACCGGCAGCTGCTGGTCGAGGAACCGGGCAACTTCAAGGCCTGGAATAATCTGGGGCGGGTTTACGAACGGTTGGAGCAGCCCAAAGATGCGCTCGTCGCTTTCGCCCGTGCGGCAGAGATCGCGCCGGACAATCCGGTCGTGTGCTTCAACCACGCAACGGGCCTGCACCGGGCTGGTGAATTCACTGCCGCCACGGAGGCCTGGCAGCACACCATCAGCCTCGCCCCGAACGATGCAGAAGCACACTACAACCTCGCTGCGGCGGAGCATCAGCTCGAACGTCTGGACGCCGCAATTGCCGCCTACCGCGAAGCAACCCGTCTGCAACCGGATTTCTACGAAGCCTGGAGCAACCTCGCTCAATGCCTGTTTGAAGCTGACGATCATCTGCTGAGCTTCGAAGCCAGCATGACGGCTTCGCAGCTCGACGCGCACGCCGTCGACTTCTTCAACATGGGACGTATCGCTGAACTCCTTGAAGACCGCGACAACGCGTCGCGGCACTATCTGAGGGCGCTGGAGCTCGACCCCGACGATACGGGAACACGCGTGCGGTGCGCGGAGGTCCTGGCCGCCCTCGGAGCAAAAGACCAGGCGATCAGCGTGCTGCGGGATCACCCTACCGTCCATTCGCTGATCGGTCACACCATCGACGCGATTGCCGGAGCAACCGGTTCCAGAGTATCAACCGACTACGTCCAGGCCCTGTTCGACGGCTTTGCAGACTCCTTTGACGAAACCCTGTCGCGGCTCGGATACCAGGGCCCGCGGCTACTGCGCGAGATGCTGGCAGCAACCATTGCCCCGGACACGCTTAGCTACAACGCGGCGCTCGACCTGGGCTGTGGCACGGGGCTGCTCGGCGAAGCCATGGCGGACCACTGTCAGCGCCTGGTCGGCGTGGATCTGTCGCCGAAAATGCTCGACGTCGCCCGATCGAGAGGCCTCTACGATTCGCTCGTCGCAGAAGACATCCTCGAGTTTCTGACCAGGGCCGACGAGCGGTTCGATCTGGTCATTGCCACGGACGTGTTCAACTACTTCGGCACCCTCGAGCCGCTGCTGGCTGGAATCGCAGCGGTGCTCACCGACTCGAAGCACCTCGCCTTCTCCGTCGAGGATCTCATCGAATCAGAAGCGGGCTACGCCCTTCAGCCCACCGGCAGATATCAGCACAACGCGGACCACGTTCGGGAACAGCTGACACGCACTGGTTTTCAGCTGCTCACCGAAGAGACCCACACGATGCGCCATGAGGGCCGTAAGCCCGTTATTGGGCGGTTCTTCTGCGCACAGCACTCAAGCAGCGCCGTTGCGGCACCACCAGAAAACCAGGGCCGTGGACTTCATCCGAACGAATAGCTGAACTCGCCTTCCTCGACGCCGATGTGGATCTTCTCCACCGTTTCGCCGTCCATCAGGCGCGTCAGAAACTCCCGGGAGATGTGTGGCAACACGGTGTTAGTGAGAATCGCATCGATCATGCGTCCGCCGCTCTCCATTTCCGTGCACCGCGCGGCAACCAGATCGATGACCGAATCGTCGTAGCTGAACGGTACACCGTGCGCTTCCGTCACCCGCTTCTCGATGCGGCCCAGCTGCAGCCGGGTAATGGCGCCAATCATCTCGTCGCTCAGCGGATAGTAAGGAATGACCACCAGCCGCCCGAGCAGTGCCGCGGGGAACTCCTTCAGCAGCGGCTCCCGCAGCGCTTTGGCGATTCCTTCAGGATCGGGCATCAGCTCCGGATCCGCACACATGTTGGAGATCAACTCTGTGCCAGCGTTCGTGGTCAGCAGAATCAGCGTATTCTTGAAGTCGATCGTTCGACCCTCGCCGTCCTCCATCACGCCCTTGTCGAAGACCTGGAAGAAGATCTCATGAACGTCCGGGTGGGCCTTCTCGACCTCGTCCAGCAGCACCACGCTGTAGGGTCGCCTGCGCACGGCTTCGGTGAGGATGCCGCCCTCCCCGTAGCCGACGTAGCCGGGCGGCGCCCCCTTCAGGGTGGAAACCGTGTGCGCCTCCTGAAACTCGCTCATGTTGATCGTAATGATGTTCTGCTCGCCGCCGTAGAGCGTTTCCGCAAGCGCAAGCGCTGTCTCCGTTTTGCCGACCCCGGAGGTCCCGGCCAGCATGAAAACGCCAATGGGCTTGTTCGGGTTGTCGAGCCCGGCGCGCGAAGTCTGAATCCGCTTCGCAATCATCTCCAGCGCATGATCCTGACCGATGATGCGATTCTTCAGCAGGTCCGCGAGGTTCAGGACGGTACTGATCTCGTCTTTCACCATCCGTCCGACCGGGATACCCGTCCAGTCCGCCACGACTGACGCCACCGCCTGCTCATCAACGCTCGGCAGGATCAGCGGCCGCTCACCCTGCAGCTCCGCAAGCTGCGCCTGCAGCGGACGAAGCTGGTCGAGCAGCGCTTCTTTGTTCGCCGGATCGGCCGGCTCGGCGCCATCGGCCGCTGCTTCATCCGTCTCTCCACGCAGCTGCGCACGCAGTTCGAGAATCTGATCGACGACTGTCTGCTCGCTCTCCCAACGCTGCTCGACTTCGGCCAGCTGATCCTTGGCATCCGCCAGCCGGTGCTCAACACCCAACCTGCGCTCTTCGACGTCGACCCCGATGGCACTCTCACGCTCGATAATCTCGAGCTCCGTGATCAGCGCTTCGATGGTGCGACGCGTATCTTCAACTTCAGCCGGGGTAGCATGCTGGCTGATGGCAACCCGGGCGCAGGCGGTATCGATCAGCGATACCGACTTGTCCGGCAGCTGTCGCGCCGGAATATAGCGATGCGACAGGCGCACCGCGGCTTCAACGGCCTCGTCAAGAATCTGGACGCGATGGTGCTTCTCCATCGTCGACGTCATGCCCCGCATCATCCGGATGGCCTTGTCTTCCTCCGGCTCTGGAATCTGCACGACCTGAAACCGTCGCGTCAACGCCGGATCTTTCTCGATGTGCTTCTTGTATTCCGCCCAGGTGGTCGCGGCGATTGTGCGCAGCGTGCCCCGCGCGAGTGCCGGCTTGAGCAGGTTTGCCGCATCGCCGGTGCCCGCCGCACCGCCGGCACCGATCAGCGTGTGCGCTTCGTCGATAAAGAGAATGATCGGCTTCTCGGACGACTGGACCTCCTCGATCACCTGCTTCAACCGGTTCTCGAACTCGCCCTTCATGCTTGCCCCGGCCTGCAGGCGAGCAACATCGAGCTCGCGCAGGGAGACGTTCTTCAACATCGGGGGCACGTCACCGGCCGCAATTCGCTGGGCAAACCCTTCCACCACCGCCGTCTTACCGACCCCGGCCTCACCGGTCAGAATCGGGTTGTTCTGGCGCCTGCGCATCAGGATGTCGACGATCTGTCGGATCTCCTCGTCGCGGCCCACGATCGGATCCAGCTCCCCGGAGCGCGCGCGCTCGGTCCAGTCCACCGTGAACTGGCTGAGCGCCTGTTGCCGTCCCATTTCCGGAGACATGGCGCCACTGGTTTCACCAGGCGCCGCGCCGCCGCTCAGGTTGGTACCGTCCGTGCTGCCAAGCGAGTCTTCCGGCGAGCCGGCGACGATGTCTCTGAACTCGTCCGTAAGGCGCTCGAGCTTGATCTTGTTGAACTCGCCGGACGCGTTGGTCAGGACCGTTGCCAGCCCACGGGTCTGCAGCAGGCCAAGCACCAGGTGACCGGTGCGGACCTGGGATTCCCCGTACATCAGCGTTCCACATACCCATCCCCGTTCCACGGCCTCCTCGATATGAGGCGAGAAGTTGGAGATGGCCGTTGCGCCACGCGGCAGCGCATCGAGCCGCTCGGTGAGGTCCCGGGCCAGCGTGGCCGGATCGAGCTCGAAAGTGGAGATGATCCGATGCAGATCGGAATCCTGATTCTGCAGCAGCTGGTGCAACCAGTGCACGAACTCTACGTAAGGGTTACCCCGCAGTTTGCAGAACGCGGTCGCGCTATCTATCCCCTTGTAGGCAATGGGATTGAGCTTGCCAAACAAAGCGCTTCGACTGATTCCAGACATGTTTCTCCCCTATGACCGCTCAGTGGTACTTTATTCCGTCGTCTGCGGCCGCAGACCGCAGCTGAGATCGGGTGTGATCACCGCATCCTCGGCGATCTCGTCGGGCGCGGTGCTCCCAAGCCAGGTGTTCCACCCCAGTTGCAGGCTGCCGCCCAACTGTAACTGCGGAATCTCTGATCGTTCCAGCAGGAGCTGATAGTCCCAGTCCTGCTCATCGCCGGTGTACAGCCTCACCGCGGCAACCATCTCTGCAACCAACGGCTGCCCGGGCAGGTAGCCGGCATAGCGATCGTAGCTGAGCGCGTGAACACGCAGGCGGAACCGATGCTGGACGCTCCAGATTCGCGAGCCAGCAGTCGTGTTGACCCCCAGCACCGCGTTGTGGCCGCCAAGCAGTGTCAGCTCCTCTTCGGGTACCCTGAGCCAGGCGCCGGAAAACTCCTGCACCTCGAAACGGGTCTGAAACTGCTGCGTCAGCACCGCGCCCAGGCTTTCAGCATCGCGCCGCTGATGAGCGAAGGCAGCGGCAAAGAACCGTTTGCTGTCGTCACCCAGCATGTCCAGGTCATTCAGGCTCGCCTGCCCGATGCCAACAAACGCGCCAACGTGATCCGGCGCGCGACGCCGCACCCCGTCGGTCTGCGGTTGCGATCGGGCCCAGGCTCGATAGAACAGCGTCAGCAGCCGGTGATGGAAGATATCGAGAAACGCCGCGGGTGTTGGATCGTTCTCGTTATGCAGGCGATCGAACACATACTCCGTGACGTGCAGCGGCATGGGCCCGTTCGGTCCCAGCAGGCCCAGAAACTGACTGATCAGAATCGCGTGGTCCGGTGCCTCACGCACATCCGTCAGCGCCGAGGTGCCAAAAGCGAGGCTCGGCAGGTGGCGGAGCCGGGCAATCTCCTGCGACGGTAGCGCGGCTTCGCCAATGCGCGGCCGGTCCGGATTGCTTTCCTCAAGGCGTCTGAGCGCCGCGAAGAAGTCGAAGGTGCGCGGATCATCGAGTAGCGCCTCGGGCACCCGGATCACAGGACCGGCCTGGTTCCCGACCGTGTCGGCCAGCGGGCGATCTCACCCCGCTGCTCAGATACCAGCACGGTCTGCGCAAACGAATTCATCGTGACGTAGCGGGCGAAGAACCGGTCGAGAACCGATCCCAGCAGAAAGGCCCCGGTACCCTCAAAGGCCGTCTCGTCGACGGTCAGCCGGACCTGCAACCCACGTCCGAAGCAAAGTGGACCGGGTGTCGGCAGCCGACCAACGATGGGGTTCGAATCGATACCGATCAGCCCCGTGAGTTGCTCGCCGTTCGCCGTCCGCGAAGAATCTACGAAGAGCCTGAGCAACTCCCGCAAGGCTGCCGGGCCATCATGCTGATTGATCAATGACAGGTAGTTGACCGACAGCGAATTGATCAGCCGCCAGACGACGTCGCCGTCGGTCACGCTGGCCTTCGGCCGCGTCGGACCGACGATGCAGCGGATACTGTCGACCGGCGCCCCGCTCTGCAGATCAAAATCCGTTGCCCCCTGCCCGAGCGCCATGTGCAGCGGCAGATCCCGGTTCGTGCACTGGGTCATGACCTCGAGCTGCTTGACGGTCGTATTCCCCTGCCCCCCGGAACTGTCGGTCAGGCTCAGATAAGACTCGCTCCCGAGGTAGTTCGAACGCGCGCCCTTCTGCTTCTGCCGCGAGGAGAACAGCCGCTGCTCCCGGCTGACGTGAAAGTAGCTTACGTCCCCACCGGTCAACTTTGCGCTGCCGAGATCGTAGAGTGGACGGTACTCCTGGGTCTGATCTTCGCTGCTGTCGATACCGGTTACGCCCTCCACGCTGAACACTTCGAAATCCATGGGGCGGGTTCGATCCGGCAGAACATGATGTTCAACCGCCTGTGGCTGCACCTGAATCCGGTCTGCACGTTTCTCGAAGAGGTTGATGATCGGGGTGCAGAACAGCTGGAAGTTGTCGGCTGAGACGATCTCCGGCAGCTTCTCGTTGATCCGGTCGAAAACGACGACAAGCTCGACTTCAGTCGCATCGCAATGCTGTAACAGCGCGGTCAATCCCTTGAGCTCGACGAACAGGAAACGCTGCGGCAACGCGAAGTACTCCTGCAGCATTCGGTAGGCGCCGAGCCCGCTGTGGGTGGTAGGCATGAGCGCCTGGTCATCGTCGAAGCCCATGTGCGCAATGGTGTCGGTCGCCGAGGCGTCGGACCAGGTCGCCTGCTGCGCCGCCGGCCGCGCGAGAACACGCGTGCTGTCTGCAATCAGCTGCTCACAGAGCGCTACTGCAACGGCGCTGGTCCCGTTGAGGTAGACCGGCAGAGTGTCGAGGGCCAGCTCGTTGAAGGGCACGCCCATGCTGGACCGCAGCCGCAGGGAAATCCCTGCTCGCTCCGCCTTGGTCACCGCAATGCCACTGTTCGCCAGCGCAGCGCTGTTCTGCAGATAAGTCGCCTCCGCAATCTCGATCCCGTACAGCGTCACGTCCTGCGCGGTTCGGAACTGGCAGCGTGTCTGCTGGCCTCGCGTCAGCAGACTCAGCAACGTGCTCCCGCGCGGCACGACGAAGCCCCCCGGCGGTACCCCACCGGCCGCATCTGGGTGGAACTTCGCAATCCCCATCGACGGTAGCTGAGCGCTGTAGTTCGGCATCACGGCGTCGAGCAACCGACGGGTGAACCGGGGAAACTCCGCGTCCATCTTCAGCCGGACCCGAGCCGTCAGAAAGGCAAAACCCTCGAGCAGGCGCTCGACATAGGGGTCCGCAGGCTCATTGCTGCCGAGCTCCAACCGCCCGGCAATCTTCGGATAGGCCTTCGCAAACTCAGCACCCAGCTCACGCAGATAGAGGAGTTCCTCGTTGTAGTAGCTGGTGAACTTCTCGTCCATCCGCTCAGCCGCCGAAATCAACGATCGAGACGTGACCGTGCTCCAGGTCCATCTCCGTCTTCAGCAGAAAGTGCAGTGGACCAGGGTAGCCCCAGGCTTCCGCCTCAATCTCGAAAGTGAGCATGTTGCGTGCGTTCGCGTCCTCATCAACCAGCACCCGGACGGTCAGCGAATGGCGGCGTATGCGCGGCTCGAAATCGATAATGGCGCTGCGGACGCTGCGCTCGAGCATGGTGATGTTGACATTCGACAGCAGCGTGCCGGATAGCTCGGGGATTCCGTAGTTGAGCACTGAGCGGGCGACGGCGGGATAACCATCCAGCGGGGTTGTTGCTTCCAATCGGCCGGTGTTCAGCAGCCAACCGAGATCGCGGACGATTGCCGCCCGGAGCTGTCGCGAGTTCAGATAGCGCTGGTCACTGGGCTCGCTCTTGGCCTCTGGATTCAGATCGGTGATCCGATCGAGCAGCGAAGGCTGCAGCCGATCCTGCGGCATCTGACCATCCAAGTTCAGGCCCGCGACTGCGTATTCAGGGTGATCTCACGCACTTCCATCAGCGGGTATTCGCTGCTGTCCGTCATCAGCACGCGCTGCCCCAAACCTTGATAAAGGTTCTCTGCCGGTTGTTGCCATTCCGTGCTTCTGGCAAGACACAGAGCACCGTCTTCAGCCTGCTCGGACCCGACATAACGCGTTGGTATGAGGCCAACCGCCTCGCCCTCGTTGGCCCAGACGAAATTAGCGGGGGTCCAGATCGCATCGCGCAGATCGCTCGGCGGTTCGATCAGAATCTTGCTGATTCGCGAAAAGGGAACCCAGTAGTAGCGGCCGTTGAGAACGAGCTCGAGGATCGGACCGAGGCGCGAATCGGCGTCGGCGATCCATTCGAACGGCTCACCGTTGATGGTACCGGACACCTCAGGCGCTTCATCGAGACTGGCTTCGAGGGCAGCTTGAAACGCCTTGTACTCACCCGCCGCAAAGGTTTGCTGCGCCCCAATCAGTTGGGCGATCCACTGCTCTGGCTCACCGAACACCAGCGGCGACCGTTCGCCTGCAAAGACGGTGGGCCGGAGCACTTCACACTGCAGCGCATCTTCGTACGTGGCCTTCATGGCGAGCGTACCAGGATCCATATCCCCGACCAGGTTCAGCTGCGTAGCCGCCCGCTGCCACTGTCCGAGCAATGACAGCAGCTGGAACAGAAACACTCGCAGCTTTGCATCTGCAGGATTGGCCCGCACCTGCTCCTGCAGCGCGGCGAGCGCCTCTGCCGGGCGCCCGCTCTGCAGGTGCTCCTGGGCGGTCATGCCGACCTGCCTTCAGCGTTGCCAGCGGATCGGCATCGTCCCATGGCTAACCGCCAATCTTGCCTTCGTTGAACTCTTTTCCGGTGCGAAGATCCCAACCTTTGGTCATGTCCGCAACTTTCTTAGCACCGTCGAACTGCTGGTAGAGCATGACGAGCTTAGTGAAGTTGATGGCAAAGGACTCGGCGGGACGATCCCCTCCGGAACTCTGGCTGAACGACGACACGATCGGTTCGTGCATGATGTACTGCAGGTAGATCTGCGGCTTGCCTTCGTGGGTGTTGACGAAGTTGACGGTCCCTTTGCCCAGGCTCTTTCCGTGGATCGATTGGGCAAAGAGCTCACAGGAGGAAATGTCCGAAGACTTGTTGCAGGTCAGTTCAGAGAACGACGGATTGCTGGTCTCACGGTCCGTGCTGGCGCCGCTTGCACTGATCGCCCGGCCAACGCCTAACTGGACCGAGTCCAGGGTAATCCAGTTTTCATGACCGTCGGTCTGCGAATCCCCTTTAATTTCCGTGTCAAACTTCAGATAAATTGCCATGGTTGTTCTCCTGGTGGCTGTGGTCTTATTCCTTCACTGAGGGGAGCTTCGACACCAAGCTCATTTCCACACTCAGCCCCTCTAACTGATAATGTGGACGTAGCGAAAACTTCGCTGCGTAATAGCCGGGATTTCCCTCTACTTCCGCAACCGTTACTTCAGCACCTGCAAGAGGTCTGCGAGCCTTGTCGGCATCGGTCGCCGTCGCCGGATTCGTCTCTACGTACTGGGTGATCCAGTTGTTGAGCCACACTTCCATGTCGGCCCGCTCCTTGAAGGAGCCGATCTTGTCGCGAACGATGCACTTCAGGAAGTGCGCAAACCGGCTCATCGCAAACATGTATGGCAGGCGCGCCGAAAGCTCCGCATTCGCAGTAGCATCGGGATCCTCATACTGCGCCGGCCGATTCAGCGACTGCGCGCCGATAAAAGCTGCCATGTCCGTGTTCTTGCGATGAATCAGCGGTAGGAAACCGTTCTTGGACAGCTCGGCCTCGCGCCGGTCACCGATCGCGATTTCGGTCGGGCATTTCATGTCTACCCCACCGTCGTCGGTCGGGAACGTATGCGTCGGCAGGTTTTCGACCAGCCCGCCGGATTCCACGCCGCGGATCTGAGTGCACCAGCCAAAGGCCTTGAAGGCCTGATTGACGTTGACGGCCATGGCGTATGCCGCGTTGGCCCAGGTGTACTTGTTCGAATCGGCACCGGCGGTATCCTCTTCGAAGTCGAACTCTTCGACCGGATCGGTCTTCGAGCCGTAAGGCAGACGTGCCAGAAATCGCGGCATGGCCAGCGACAGGTACTTTGAGTCATCGGAGTCGCGCAGCGAGTTCCATGCCGCGTAATCCGGAGTCGAGAAGATCTTAGTCAGATCCCGGGGATTGGACAGCTCCTGAAAGGACTCCATCTGCATGACGCTGGGCGCTGCCGCCGCCATGAACGGCGCGTGCGCGGCTGCCGCGGTCTTGGCTATTTCCCCCATCAGCTCCACATCCTGCGGGCTATGGTCGAAGTAGTAATCACCCACCAGCGCACCGTAGGGCTCCCCGCCCAGCTGGTCGTACTCTTCGCCGTAGAACTTCTTGAAGATGGGGCTCTGATCCCAGGCGGTGCCCTTGTAGCGCTTGAGCGTCTTGCCGAGCTCCTGCTTACCGATGTTAAAGACGCGGATCTTCAGCTGCTCGTCCGTCTCGGTGTTGTTCACCAGATGGTGCAGGCCACGCCAGGAGCTCTCGAGCCTCTGAAAATCATCGTTGTGGATGATGGCGTTGACCTGATCCGTAAGCTTCTGGTCGATCTCAGCAATCATTGCGTTAACGGTCTCGATGACATCGCTGCCAATGACCGTCGTCTCCTGCAGAGCAATCTCCGCCAGCGTCGAGACAGCCGTTTCAACCGCATCTTTTGCCGCGTCCGACTTCGGCTTGAACTCCTGCGCCAGCAAGGCTTCGAAATCGCTGGCCTCAAGCGTGCCGGCGCTTTCTCCGGCTGTCGATTCTTCTGTGTCTGCCATGATTACTCTTCCGTGTCGCTATCGGGCTTGGGTGCTGCCGCCAGTGATTTGAGCAGCTCAGGATTATTGAGCAGCTTACCCACCAGTTCCTCTGCTCCGACCTTTCCATCCATATAGGTCACCAGATTCGCCAGCTGGGTGCGGGCTTCCAGCAGCTGGGCAGTCGCATCAACCTTGCGGGCAACGGCTGCCGGGCTGAAGTCATCCATGCTCTCGAAAGTAATGTCGACCGGCAGGTTGCCTTCTCCGGTCAACGTGTTCGGTACCGAAAACTGCACTTGCGGTTTCATCGATTTGAGTCGTTGATCGAAGTTGTCGACGTCGATCTCCAGGGCCTTTCGCTCGGATACGGCGGGGAGATCCTTCGCAGACGCGCCCGAAAGGTCGGAGAAGACACCCATGACGAAAGGAATCTGTATCTTCTTCTCAGCGCCGTAGACCTCGAGATCGTATTCGATCTGCACCCGCGGTGCGCGATTGCGCCCGATAAACTTCTGACTGCTCTGTCTACCCATTTTTTACTCCATTCGCTCCCTGCTTGTTCCCGCTTGATCTCTGCTCGTTCCCTGCCCCACACGAGGTGCTCGAGAATCGGGGCTTGCCCAGCAGGCCAGAGTAACGCCATCTGACCCTTGCTGCCGCCATCGAGACCTTTATGGCCGCTTGTTGCCTCTGAATGCCCCCCGCTCGTAGCCTCGACCGCACGCCTGAGCTCCGCCGATCATTCGTCCGTACTGCCACCGACGATATGCCGTACCGTCGATACCGCGTCCGGATTCAGATCCTCCAGCAGCTCCATGAAATTCATCGAGATCATCCGCTTCGTGCGATCCAACATCAATGGTACGGGGCTCGATGGCTCGTTGCGCTCGAAGTACTCGGCGACCCGTTCGAGGGCTTTGATGGCATCCTGACGGTTCCCGATGGTCCCCGGTACACCAGCGGCTGGCGCGGCGGCTGCGGTGCCCGCGGCATCGTCTTCCCCGGCCGCCTCTGCGGCATCTTCGACGCCTGCAAACTCTATGACCATCCGGCGCACATCGCGGAGCAACGCGACGAGTTCCGTCAGGTCCGGACCGTTCATGCTCCCGATCGCTTCGGTGATGAACGCATCGATCTGCTGCACGTCTTCCAGTGCCAGGTCGATGCTGCCGAGCAGCTCGCCGCTGGCCTCCGGATCCATGTTTCTGAAGGCGCCCTCGATCTGCGACAGGGTCGCAACCGGACCGGAATCTTCATCGCTGCTCTCGGCATCTTCGGCCGGCGGATCGATCTCGCCGCTGGCAATCTGGTAGTCCCGGTAGCTGAATCTGCCGGCTTGGGGGTCGGCCACGAGCGTTGCCGTGCGCACCTGCAGAAGCACGGATTCAGCACTGGCCAGGCCGTTGAGGATATTGGTACGCGTGGGCGGCAACCCCTCGTCTAGCGGCTCGAGTTCTGGATGCAGGGTAGCCCAGTGTTCGTCTATCATGCGCCGCAGCAGGTGCATGCCAGCTGCAAAACCGAGCATGCCCTGGCGCATCAGCAATGCGCGGGTCAGTGCTACGCCGACGCGCAGGTCCCGCGTGCGTTCGAACAGCCCGGTCGCCAGCTCCTGAACGGCATTCCACTCGACCTGCTTGGACCAGTTGAGCTCGTTTGGTCCGGGCGTGCGGCCATCAGCCAACTTCGGTTCGAGCAGGCGTTCCAGCTCGAGAAAGTCGGCATCGTAGGAAAGGTCGTCCCCGCTGGCCGCCTCATCGCTGACCGGCCGAACGCAGCTGTCGACGTCGATAATCGATTCGATGAAGTTCGTTTTGCTGCCCCCCCGACCAGCCTCCGCAGTTGACAGAGAGCCAGAAAAGAATGTACTCGTATTCAGAACGGGGAGCAACTGGATTGCCTAAGGCACTGGCAAGCTTAATGTTCTTTCGGGCCCCGGATGTGCAATGTCCCGCCACGTCCCATAGTCTCCATTTCCTCGGCTCCGCATCTACAAGCTTCTGCTCGCGTGTCGGATCGAGGTCGACGAAGACGGCCAGTGCGCACGAGGGGGTATACGCTCACAGCGTGTCGTAAACGTCATATTCGCAGCTGAGCGAACTGCGACAGTACCGGTAGTGCTGTTCGGTGATCTCATAGTCCGCAGCGGGGGATACGTTAAAGTTGGGCAGGACGATCCGGCGGCGCACCTGTGCCGACAGCGCGTCCACGAGCTCGTCCACTTTGTCGTAGGCAAATAGCGCATCCGGGCCAACCGACCCGCTTTCGTCCTGCACAAAGTCGGCTTGTGAGCCGACCGTTGCGTAGTCAGGGCGCGGTTCGGAGCAGCACGCCTCAAGAAACGCCTCCCAGGTCAGTTCCGGTGGCAACGAGTTCCCGGTGTTGTCTGCACCTTCGTCCCGCAGCATCCGGCGGAACCGGAACCAGCTCGAGAGCCATTCCGTAGGCTCCCGGTACAACGCAAAGACCCGGTACTCACGAACAGCTTCGGACGTACACGCTTCGAGCCAGGGAACCACCAGCGAGCGGTACTGACGAAAGTTCGTGTGCCGCAGCCTGGCGTCCGCTTCTGCGATCACGCTGGCATGCGGTCGCAGCGCATTGACCAGCGAGGATGACGCGCACTTTCGATTCGCGAGGAACACGAACCGGTGCTTGGTGGATACGATCATTGCCTCTGCTGCCAGGAATCCATGTTGCCTTTTTACACCACGCGGCCTTAAATGGTCGGAAGCAACGCGGCACCAGCGGTATCTGAGCACATTGACCGAGCAGAACTTCCGGCTTGCGCTCAGCTGGCACCAAAGTACCAGTATCGGTGTTCCCCTTTTCAATGGGCCGAGAGGCAATGGGCCCAACCTCATTGGCCCCGGTATCACTGGTCCTGCTCTCGTTGATCCCGGCAGAAATCCTCTGCGCCGCCGATCTCTATCTGAAGCCCGGTGGGTTGTATTGCTCGCGACAATCCTCTTCTCTTTATCCGCGCAGGCGCAACAGCAAGGGCCGCGAGTGGTGCTCCTCGGCATTGATGCCGCAGGCTGGGCGCAGCTTTCTGGCTTCATCGACACGAAGCTCGCCCCATCGATCACAGCCCTTGCCGATCAGGGTGTACTGGGCAAGCTGACCGGCTATCCCGGCGGGCAGGTGGAACAATGGCAGACCATCGCCACGGGAAATCGCCCCGCGGTCAATGAGCCGTCAGTCTGGTGGGCCAGAAACCAATCGAACGGGCTCTCGGGACGCCGTATCGCCTCCGCATTCCGGGCTGCCCCTGGAATCCCCATATGGCAGCGGCTCGAGCAGAACGGCCTGAAGGCAGGCATCTCAGGCTGGCCGGTCGGCGTAGGGAGCAGCCACGCCACCTATACCGCCTGGTTTCACGCCCATGGCCGGCGGTTACCGCCCGGCGCCTCCGAGTCGCAGCTGCTCGCGGCGCGCTCAGCGCCCAACTGGGTAGCGACAACTTACGCAGAACAGGATACCAGGTTGATTCAGCCCGAAGCTTTCCGCCAAGAGCTGGAACCGCTCGTTGATGCTGTTGAAGCACGGTCAGACGAATCCTGGTTCGCTCGAGTTCCGGTGCTCGCGGACCTGCACGGCAGAAGCCGTACGCAGTATCTGGACATCAAGTTCGCCCTTGTCGCCGCCGAGATTTCAGCTGCGATTGCACGGCAACTGATCGAAGACCGAACGTTGGACCTCGTCGCCGTCAACCTCTGGGGGCTCGACCCCATACTGCATCGCAGCCAGCAGCTCGACATACCGCTTCTTGAGCAGCAGGCCTGGCGCTACTTCGATACGGTCGTGGGATCTCTCGTCGGCCAGCTCAATCGTCAGGACTACCTGTTCCTGGTGTCAAATCATTCGGTCGCGAAGGAACGCAACCACAACTTCTACGCAACCGACCCGATTCTCGTAGCACGAGGACCGGGAATCCGGTCTGGCGGCATCATCGAGGGCGCCACGATCGCAGACATCGCACCGACGCTGCTCCGGATTTTCGGCTTTGCGGCGCCGCATCCAGCCGATGGGCGGGTCATGGACGGGCTGTTTACCAACACACACTGGGAGCGCCAGCCACCGGCACGACAGTTGCGCCAATCCGCAACCAATGCGGACGCTTACCGCCCCCAGGCAATTCAGACCAAAGCCATTGAACGCGCAACTCTGCAGCGCATGCGGGACATCGGGTACTTTCTCGAGCCTAGTGGGCCGTGAGCTTGCTGTCGAACCGCTCAAGCAGATGCTCGAAAATCGCAACGTCCATTGGGTGATTGGCAGCAAACCGCTCTCGCAGATCCCGGTCAACGGTCTCGTCGCGCGCGGCAGCATTTAGCTTCGGAACGGGAATCGGCTCAAACCCCAGCAGGTCGGACAGATCTTCAACCACCCGGTCCATGTGTTCCGCAAGGCCGATGTAAAGAAAGCGGTCGTCGAGAACCTCACGATAGTTGGTCACGTCAGTACCTTCGGGCAGAAACGGCAGAAATATGGATCCATGGTGGCGGCCCAACCAGTCAGACAGAGTCCACTGATTGCTAACGATCTCGTGTACCGTCCCGTTCGTCATCGCTCCGGGAGTTCCTCGATCTGCGGCTTCCTTCACATAGAAATAGTTCGAGATCTGGACTTCGCAAGGGTCACGCAACACGGTGATCAGCTGTTCCGCATACGGGTAGTACCGCTCGAAGCCGTTCCGGCGCGACCGGTTGAAGTGGCCGTGTACGCAGACCGGCTCGCTATGGGTGGGGACGCCGTCTTCGTCCCAGAGTGGAAAAACCATCGGCGCTTCGCCTTCCCGCTCATTGTGGTAGTGGCGGAAGAAGCCGGCGCCGAACCAGCTCATCAGGACTTCCCGCAGGGAACTGCCCGCGCATTTCGGCACGTGAATGGAAATCAGCGGTTTGGTGCGGTCGTAGCCGGTCAAAAGGAGGAAAAAACGATCAACGATACCGCTTTGTCCGTTGCGCCTGCATCGCTGGACCACTGCATGCGCATGCCTTCATTGATGCCGAGGCGTAAGTCTGGTGCATCTTTCATGGCGCGATCGTCCTGGAACAGCGCAACGTCCTGCTGCAGCTGATCGCTATAGGTGACGTCAACGCTGCTCTCTCGGGAGCGGATGCCCTGCTGATGCTTGAAATCGAAACGGCCGATGTAAACCGAACGTCCGGGAACAACGGTGAAGGGAGCTGCAAAGGGTTGCTCAGGCCGTATCTGCGCCCTGCCCTCCGAGACTTCCCACAACACGACCTCATACTGGCCTTCCGGCAGCTCGATGGAGAACAGATCGTTTCCGGCGTCGATCTGCCCTTTTCGACGATCGGAGCCACCGGATGAGACACGAATGGATGCCCGTTCACTGACTGAAGCACCAACCGGCGCATAGTAGATTCGGTACTCCGCCGGCAAGCCGACGTAGGACACAGAACCAACCACCGTGCCTTTGACCGGTTCGACCGAACGGGGGCTATTGCTGCCACAGCCGAGCAGCAGTACGGAACCGAGCAAGGCCAGCAGTACCCGCACCAACCTGCGATTCGTCATCAGCACGCTCTCTCCATCATTCCGCTTCTCTCCATCATTCCGCTTCTCCCCATCATTCCGCTTCTCCCCACCTGCGACTCAATCCGCGCCTTGCAGTCCCTGCCAGCGATTCTGATAGAGGCACCCTTTGTGCTTGCGGCAGTCTTTCTGATTATGACAGCCCTTCGTCTACAGCCCAGACAATTGCGCTGATCGTAAGTTCCTGCCTGCGAGCGCTGAAATGAACTCAAGCCCGCATCTTCGACAACCTGCAGGCTGACGGATTGCCCGCAACTGCCGCGCCCGCCAGTATAGCCGGTGTGCCTCTTGAACAGTCCATCGTGATACGGAAGTTTCTCTTGCCAAGCCCGAAACAGCGCCTCGTCGTCATTGAGCCGGCTCTCAAGGAGGCAGGTGGCCACCACGCCGGATTTGCCGACCTGATTGCGAGGTCGAAGCGGGAGCGGCCCGGCGAGGTGATTGTCTACACCCACAGGGCCCTGAATTCGCTGACCGAGCAGCGGCTGTTGGAGTCAGGGTGTGGTGTTCGAAAACACTTCTCGTTCAATTTCTATCGCGTCCTCTCCGATCCGCTGACTGTCGAGCAGCGCCTGCTTGAAACGAACGCCCTGGCCGATCAGCTGGCCGACGCGCTCTCGAGCCTCTCCGCTGACGCGAGCGGATCACACCCCACCACCGTGCTGTACCCGTCTTTCGGACTGGAACACTTTGCTGCACTGGTTTCAGCCTGCTACCGGGAAGTCGGCAGCGAGTTTCGCCATCTTGTGTGCATGATGTTCAGGCCCGGCGCCGGGACACGCAGAACGCTCGACGTGCTTCAGCGGCGCGGCGGCTACGGCGAGAAGCTCAGAAAGCTGCGCAGCTCACACGACGTTCGGCTGTTCGCCAGCGACTGGGAGTTGGCGCATACCTATAAGGGCATCTGCCAGAGCGACAGGTTGATGGCCTTTCACCCCGTCTACCTCGCAAGCGCGGACCAGCGAGTCCGCAAACGTGCTCGATCCGGCGGCAGCGGCATAAGGATCATGATCTATGCAGGAGATGCGAAGGACGAGAAGGGATTCAACGGCCTACCCGGGATCGCCCGCGAGCTCCTCCGTAACGAGCACCTGAACGCTACCGTCGTGATTCAGTACACGAGCAACTGGGGTAACCGGTCAACGGTTGCGACGGAGAAGGCGCTCCGGGAACTCGCTGCAACGGAGCCGCGGCTCGAGCTCCACAACGGATACTGGAGCGAGTCCGTCATGAGGCGCCAGCTCAGCACGCTGGCGCTCTTCGTGTTCTCGCATCGAGCCGAAGCCTACGCGGACAAAAGCTCCGGCGTGCTGTGGCTGCTCGGCGCATCCGGCGTGCCGCTGGTGTTTATGGAGCAATCCTGGCTCACGCGCGAAGCCGATCGTCTGGCGCTACCAGTCGTCGCCAGACAGCTTAGCCCCGGCAAGCTTGCCGAACTGGCGCCCGCGGCAATCACACTGAACCCGACGACACCGCCCGCCACCCCTTACCGGGCGCAGCTGTTTGCACCGTTCTGGCCCTGGATTCGAGATCAGATGTCGAACGTCGACCACAACGCCTGATCCTGCTCCGCGTTCCACCGGCTGACGAACTTCTGCCCTTCGGCGCTGAGCTCGTCGACCTTCGGCGACTCGTCCAGCAGCTCACACACTGCAGCAGCGAACGCTTCCGCGTTATCCGCAACCAGCAAAGCTTTGCCAACCGCAGCCTCGAGCCCCTCGGCGCCGTGGGTCGTCGTGACCAGGGCACGGCCATACGCCATGGCTTCAACGTTCTTCGTTTTCAGGCCGGTACCGAATCGACAGGGGTTCACGACGATGCGGGCCAGTGCATAAGCCGTGTCCAGATCTTCTAACGGTCCGATTTTTCGAACGCCAGGCGCATCCGGTGCCATGTCCGCAAGTGCGCCGACAATCAGGAGCTCGGCGTCGCGGTGCCGCAGCCGGATGCGAGGCAGGATCTCCTCCACGCAGAACGACAACGCATCAACGTTGATCGCGTTGTAGCCGCCGACAAACAGCAGGGCTCGATTGAACGATGGAAACGGGACCATTTTGACCGCAGACCTATGCCCGACAGTGTACACCCGGGATCCCAGACGGCGACGGAAGTACGCCGCGTCAGCGTTCTGAATGGCAATGACCCGGTCCGCCCGTGCCAGGCAGCGCATCTCGTCAGCCGGAAACGCCGACAACCAGGCGGGTTTGACACCGTGCGATTGAAACATCTGAAAGCGGTTACCGAAGCGGTCGTGAGTATCGATCACCTTCAGCACATCTGCGGGGAACCTGAGCAGTGCCTTGCTGAAAAAGACGTACTCGGCTAGCACGATGTCGGGCTGGATCTCTGCGCCAATCGCCTGAATGTCGTCATCGACTTCGGCGCTGTACCAGTCGTCGATCCAGGTGTTGTGCTCGTACTCATCCCGGACGAATTGCTTTCGAAGGGTGTGCCAAAGCGACAGTCGCCTTGCAGGACCGGGACCGCGAAACTCAACCTCGTGATAACGATCGCCGAAGTGTTCGAGCATCGCATCCCGGTCAAACCGCATCTTCCGGACATGCAAGAAGTGCACCACGACGCCGCGGCCCGCTAGCGCCCGCAACATGTTGAGCATACGAATGCGGTTGCCCGCATTCATTGGCCAGAGCGGAATATGCGATATGACCAGTAGCTTGGTAATAGCTACGCTTCAGGCCATCTGTGCCCCGGTAGTGCGCTAGAAGATGTACGCCAGCCCGACAGAGAAGGTCGTGATCTCCTGGGTCGTTTCAATATCCAGACCAATGTTATTGAACACTTCCGGAGGTTCACCGGTCACGTTCGTGTTGGTGAAGCTCTGCCGGCTGCCGCCGCCGTCAAGCTCGTACTTCTGATACTTCAGCGCAACCCGGTACTGCAGCGACTCCGCCAGCCCGCCAGTCCACTGCACGCCATAGCTGAACCCGTCGGCGTCACCGTCGTAGCGGACCCCATCGAGCAGCGGCGTGGTCACGTTCGTCGGCGAGTTCGGTACGCCAAAGGAACCACTCTCGGAATACTCGGCGTCGAAGTCCGCATAGGCAATGCTGAAGGTAAGGGCACCAGCTTCAGCAACATCGATGGTGTAGCTCCCGCCGACGAAAAAGCCGTCTTCTTCATAAGAGCTTTCGTAATCGGGGGGAATGTTCGGCGCAGACTGGGTATCGAAGTCGAGTTCCGTCTCACCGGCCTTGAATCCCGCAAAGAGTGCGACACCTTCCATAACGTTGTAGCCGAAGGTGATGGAGTAATCCAGACGGCTCAGATCACCGACATTGGTATTACGGTTGACCGCCCCGGTTGCGTTACGACCCACAAAGGACTGTTTGAAGTCAACATCCTGCAGCGGCAGCTCGATGTTCCCGACCAGATAGAACTGGCTGAACGCCAACCCCAGACCGAGATCCAGGTAAGGCAACGTCTCGTCGTAGTCCGCATCGTTGCTGAAGGTAGCGCCCACGCTGCCGGTATTCTGTGAACTAAGAATGACGCCCTGCCGTTGCTCTTCAAACTCGAAAGCCTTCAGTCCCAGCGCTGCACTGGCCAGCCAATCAACGGCAGGTGCGTCCGCGGCCATCGCAATCGGCGTGAAAGACAGTGACGCGGCGAATACGATTGGGCTCAAACGCCACCGATTCGAGTGGATCAACGTAGACATATCTCTCTCCTTTGGCTGCAGCGACGGGTCGCCAGGCTGGCTGCGCCATTCAGCACGCAGCAGCGAATACTACACCTGAAAGCCCCGAAACCTTCGCGACTCAACGTGCTAGATGAATTGTGTTGTTTGTGTTGCGCCCTTAACCGATTTAGGCTACACGCTCGGAGGGTGTATATCAATTTGCTGAATCAGGCCTCGTCGCTCTCAGGCAGCGGTCGCGCCGCTTGTAGAACGCGGCACCGTCGCTTACGAAAGGCAGCTCTGCCGCCAGATGAAGGCGATTTTGTTACACACTAAAGGCGTTTTCGTCGCTCATTGAAGGCAACCTACCGCTGGTGATCCAGTAGGTAGTGGCGCGAGTCGGATGACAGCGGAAGCCGCGTAGCATTCAATCGCCGATCAAAACCGCAGGCGGAACCAGGCGCGGCAAATTGGAAACACACGGGTAGCACAACAAGGGGAGCACACGGGAAACATCGGCATCTCGCCGCAGCAACGCGCTGAGCCACGATTGACGCCGGAATACTCGCCCAAACCAGCCTAAACCCGGTATTGACAGGGAGCTTTGCGCTCTTTGGCAAAGAGAGTATCTTCGATCGAGGAGCCGAGTCGACGCCGGCCGATGTAAGTTCGATCCATGCAGAATCAGCAAGAAAAAAGTCCACGAGCATCTTCAGATCGGCTCAGCGATATCGCTTTTTTCGAGTCGATTGCCCGGCAGGAAACACGGTCCGTAGCCAATCGGCTTCGCGGGACGATCAATCCCAGCGAAGATCCCACAGCGCAGATCGAATCGCTGATCGAGGAGGTTTCCGATTCCATAGGGCGCCTGGGTGCACGCATGCAGATTATGGAAACGGTGCTCGCTAACTGGACCGCCCAGTCGGAAGTCCTGCGGTCCGCTCCTGCTCCGGCTGCGCTGCTAGACAGCCTGCACCAGACTGCCGAACACTGGGACGACAGCCCGAACCTGCAGGCTCTGGAATTCGATGACCAGAGCCGCCCTTTTCGATGGTCCGGTGCGCAACGTACGGTTCGTTTCAAGCTGCCCGTCGACCGCTCCAGGGATCGGGGTATCCGGATCATCGTCGTAGCACTTATCAAGCAGGAATACCTGCGAGCGTTGCAACTGCTCGTCGACGGCGCCCCGATTGAGTATCAGCTGCAGTACGTCGATGGAACCAACCAGCTGCTCGGAAAAGTTCCGCAGGCTGATACGACAACAACGACCTGCCTGGATATCGTTCTACCGGCAACGCACAGCCCGCACGAGCTGGGCGTCAGCAAGGACAAACGAAAGCTCGGTATCGCGCTTAGCGCGATCATCCTCACCGCAGAGACACCAGCGCCACGACATGGATTCGGCGCCAGGCTACGGCAGCTGGGCCGCAGGCTCGGTCTGTGACCAGGCTGCACTGAGAACGGCGGGGTCATTCCAATCAACATGGGTGCCACATCCGGGTTAAGCGTGGGGCTGGTCCACAACTGGCCCAACGCCAGGAACTCCGAGTTCGAGCTCATCACCCGTATGCGTCAGGTCTTGGAGGATCTCGGCCACTCGCCTTGTGTCGTCGATCCCACGGGTTGGCCACTGGGCGCGGACAGCCGGCGCCTGAAACGTAAATCGAGAAAGCGCTACTTCGATCTCGTGCTGAACCTGCACTTTCTGAACCCAAAGTACATTGATGGGCTCTCCTACGCGGTGAACTGGAATCCGCTGGGTTTCCTGGTCAACGACCCGATGACCGGGCAGCCGCTCGCGATCGAGGATCTCAACTACATCGTGGACTGTTTCAGATCCCACGACAGGATTCTGTCTGCTGGCTCGAGGACGGTCGACAACTACGTCGCCAGCCTGCGGAAGGACGTCCAGCGCCCGTGGGTGGCGCCGGCCGAGCTGTTTCTGCATACCACCACCCAGGCCCATCCTCCGCCGCCAGCCACGGCTGGCCCGGACAGCTGCAGGGTGTTCTACATCGGCACCAACTGGGAGAAAACCTCAGGGCTCGCCGACGCCCGGGCCCGGCACGAAGGGCTGCTCGAACTGCTCGGGAAGAGCGGGTGCTTCGAGTTCTACGGCGTGCGGGAACTGCTCGGCACCGAGATGTGGGCGGGGATAGACAGCTACCGCGGGGAGCTCCCCTTCGATGCCGGAGCCAGCATCATCGAGCGGTGCCGCGAGTGTGGCATAGCGCTCGTGCTGTCGTCTCCGGAACACATTGCAAGCGGCGTAGTCTCTACCCGCATCTTTCAGGCCTGCGCGGCGCAGGCAGTGATCATCGCCGATCGAAACCCGTTTATCGAAGAGCACTTCGGAGACTCCATCGTCTATTTCGATCACGGCGCAACAGCCAGTGAAACCGCAGCCAATATTCTGGAGTGCGTACGCTGGGTGAAGCACAACTGGCCAGATGCGCAGGCTAAGGCGGAGCGCAGCACGAAGGTATTCCGCGAGCGGTTCGACCTGGTGAAGCAGATGGATCTCATCTGCACCCAGGCGCAGAAAGACCTTGCATCGAAGACCAGCTTCGTCGCGCTCTACGAATCCGCCGAAATTCATATCGTCTACGTCCTGCGGCAGTTCAACAGCAGGCGGTGGGACGAGTTCGTAGCCAACCTAAGCAGGCAAACGCACCAGGTCTTCAAGGTTCACGTATTCTCATCGAATCCCGCCAAGGCACAAGCGCTCGCGGACCGGGCAGATTCGAAGATCGAGTGCGAGTTCAGAAACGCAGCAGCCCCTGAAACCCTGGGCGCTTGTCTGACCTCCATTGCAGAGCTGAACGGCTACATGCTCTGTTACAGCGAGGGGTCCGATTGGTCTGCAGATCATCTATTTCAGCTCGTCGCGGCCTGTCGGGAATCACGTTCCGACGCTGCGTACTGCCCAACGTTCGTCGAATCACCAGCGACACTAGAACAGCCGGATCCCCATTACTTCTTTCGACAGGGGCGGGCCGCCGCCGGGGTGGAGCAACCCCTGGCCGACCTCTCGAAGCTCAACCTGAATCGATTCGCACTGGGCAATGCGTTGTTTGCCTCTGAATTCATCCGTCGCGCCCTGAACGAGGGTGTGTTCCTGGAGGGTCTCGACATCGCCAGCGTACACCTGCTGTTCTGCAGGTATGTCGAGCAACAGCAGAGCACTCCCGCGGCAGTGGCCGCAATCACCAGCCGCCAGAAGCTCGGCTACGATACTGCCAAAGCCCTGGCGTACGACGAGTATCTGCTCAGGGGTAGGGAAGCCGAGGCGATCCGCGCAAGGGACCGGAATGCCCTTGCCATGCATGCGAAGCTCATCGGCGACGTCGGCCTGCTCCTCGACCTTGCAGGCCTGGAACCCGCCGCTGCTGATGCCACAACCGGCAACGGACAGGGCAATACCAGTAGAGGACGCTTCGGGCGAGAGCGCCTGAAATCCCTCTACCTTCGCATGCGATCCTGGATTCACCGGCTGTGCGCAAACTGAGACTTCAGACCAGCAGCGGCGATCACTACACCGTAGCGCTTCCGGAACCCCGCCAAGGCGTCAAAGCAGGATACCTGTTCGCATACCCCAAAAGCGGCAGCACGCTGATGAACAATCTCGTGTCAGCCTATTGCCAGGGCATCGGAGTTCCGGCGTTCTCCCTGTTCGATGCGGCCTTCAACGCCGGGCTGCGCACGACGGCGGTCGGCTCCGAAGCTCTGACTTGTTTCAGGCCAGAAGGAATCGTGTATACCGGATTCCGACACTTTCCGAGATTCGACCTGGATCTTTCCGGCGCCACCGTGCTCTACCTGGTGAGAGACCCGCGGGACATGCTGGTCTCCCTTTACCACTCGACCGTGTCGAGCCACGCCATCCCGGAGCGCCACCGGGAGATGCAACGCGCCCGCACCCGCGCCCAGCAGCAGACGATCGATCAGTTCGTCCTGAACAATACAAAGAACCTGATGGATTCGTTCCGACAGTATCAGGAACGGCTCATCGACGAGGCCACGGTCATCTATCGCTACGAAGATGTGATTTACGATAAGGCGGCGTGGCTCGGCGACATGCTGTCCCGACTCGAGCTCAAACTCGACCGATCTCTGCTGAACCGAGTTGCCAGCAGGTTCGACATCTTTCCGAAAGTCGAGATCGCTTCCGAGCACATCCGGCAGGTCACGCCGGGTGATCATCAGATAAAGCTCAAGCCCGACACGATCCATGCACTGAACAGCAGGCTGGGAGATTTCATGGCCAGCTACGGTTACGCCAGCTAGTAGGAGCTGTCGTCGGCTACAGCTGATAAAGCTGTCGAAAGTGCTCCGAGATCGCCTCGGCGTCATCTCTGAACGTTGACTCCGCCCAGAAGTTCCGCAGCCGCTCACCGAGGAAGACGTCGTTCGAACCGACGGCATCGATGAAGTGTTTGAAGGCTGGGCGCATCGAGGCAGGCGTTCTCTGAAAGATCATCTTGAGCCCCCGTGCCAGCGCGCCAGGATAGGTCATCAGCGCATCCGAGTTTCTGCCGAGAACCTGAAGCTGGCGATAAGCATGCAACAGCTCGCTGCGCGCAGAGAGGCCCTGCTGAAGCCGGTTGTAGACGGTCCCGACCGCGCCGGAATGACGCCATCCTGTAGCAACAAGCACCAGCCGTAGCTTGAAAGACCAGTCTTCGTAGAGGCTCAACCCGACGTCAAAGCCCTGGGCATGCTCAAACAGCTGTCGGGAAAACAGCACATCTCGGGGTACCGGCACGGAGCGGGACAGCATCATCTGCAGCATCCTCTCTCGGGATGCCCCACTGTAGGCGCGGGTATCCTGAACAAAGCTGTCTTCCGGCTTGATAACCGCGATATCGCTGAACGCCACATGCGCTGTCGATCCCTCCAGGGCCTGCATTTCCAGCTCCAGCTTGGCGGGCATCATCACATCATCGCCGTCCAGCGTGGTGAGCAGATCGACCTGGAGTGACTTGAGCGCGAGATCCCGATTAGCGGCAACCCCGACATTACCCTTGCGCGCAACCAGCCGGACCTCCTTGTGGAGTTGTTGCAGCTCCCGCACCCGCTCAACGGTCGCATCAGCTGAGCCGTCGTCCGCCACGCAGATGACTTCTGGCGGCCGAGTCTGCGCCAGAACCGAGTACACGGCTTCCTGAACCGTTTCCTGGTTGTTGTAGGTCGTAACCAGCACGCCAACCGATTTCTGGCTGCGCACCGGCTTCTGCTGCTGCGAGCGTTCGTTCAGCAGGCGCTCGCGGTCAGATCCGAACAGGCTCAACGCCCTCGCAACGGACACGGTCTTCGGCGCCAGCGACGGCGGCTCTGACCGCTCGGCCTGATCCCGCAGCTGCAGGCGCAGCTGAACCGGCGTCATGTCGATGTCCTCATCCGCCAGCTGGCTGACCCCGTAGGGCCTTCCCGCATAGTCAAAGAGGAGACGGTCAAAGGTATTGACGGAGTTGAACTCGCTTCCCGTTGCCTCGTTCAACCGCTCAAAGTACCAGTGGTAATCGTCACTCATCGCGGTCACTTCGTTCAGCGACAGGTACGCTCGGCTAGTTGAGGGACCGACGATCTGGCTGATCCGATCTTCGTCTATGACGGACCGGTCCAGCCCGCAGAAATCGAAGATCCGTCGCGACCAGTACAGGCGCCGTTCAACGTAGTCCTCATAGGACACCAGCAGCGTTCGATCGGGGTACTTCTCGCAGACTGCAATTGCTGCGTCGGTAAAGTGGCGCCACCACAAAGCTGCCCACTGGACCTCGCTGGAGATCTTCTGAGGATCGATCCCCGCGTCGTTGCGTGCATTAACTTCTGCAATGAATCGTGGGCGATCCGACGGATGGAACTCTTCCCCGAAAAACGAGAACATCGAACGGCTGGAATTCACGGTATCCACGACGTTACGCGTAACGACCACGACCAACAGGTTGTCGAAGCGCGTCAGCGCACTCTCGAGCCGCCCGGAGCCGCGAATCACCTTGGCCATGGTGTTGTCTGGTGCCAGACGTTCGTTCGCGCCGACGGGACCGAACACGCTGTTCAGCCAGCGGTCGTGAAGCTCGTAGCGACCGGAGAGGAACAGCGGAGTGTGACAATGCACATAGCTGTTGAACTGACCGACCTGACCCATCCGAAAGGGTTGGCCGGTGACGTTAGCGGTCCTCTCCACTTCCGGTATGTTCCACAGATAGGGCTCATACTTGCAGCGCGCCAGCGGATACTTCTGCAACAGCCCTTCGCCGATACTCCGGAACAGTGCCGTCGTCCCCGAGCGGCCAACGCCTGAAATCAGTATGGGCATCTAGTAGGGTCCCTGCCGATGGGTTCGCAGTCGTTGCACAAGACTGCACCGCACCAGCCTGTGCGGCACCAGATCAAGACGTGGACAGTCCACTAGGCACCCCCATCGAGAATCGCGGTCAGGGCATCGCAGGTCTGCTGATCGATTGCTCCCTTGCGGCAGGCGTTGACGAACTCACCCCTGAGCCTGGGGACCAGTTCAGGGTGATCGAAGTGCCGGGTCAGCGTCTTGATCCGCTCGACCTGGCGCTCGAAGTACGGCACCGAAGCACCGGACTCAAAGGGTTTGATGCTGCCGATCAACCAGTGCAGCTTCCTGAACCGACAGCCCGCCAGCCGCGCCCGGGCAAAAAAGTCGAGATCTCCGGAGATCCGCAGGGACGTATCAAAGGGCAGCCGTTCGCACAGCTGCCTTCGAACAAACGCGGTCTGGTGGTCAAACAACATCCCCATCCAGTAGAGGGTCGGCGGCCAGTAGGCGTGCAGCCGTCCGTCTTCCCGCCGCTGGACGTCGGAGTACACGATGTCATCGTTATGCCGCAGCCGGGCAACGTACTCGGCCACCGTGGTGCGATCATAGAACACGTCATCGGCATTCATGAACACGACCCAGTCGCCGCGCGCTGCTCGAGTCCCCTTGTTCATGGCATCGTAGATTCCCTGGTCCTGCTCGATAATCATCCGGCCGATGTCCGGCTCGAGCTGCCGCACGTAGTCCGTGGTGCCATCGCTCGACAGGCCATCGACGACCACCCATTCGATGTTCGGATAGCTCTGCTGCAGCACGCTCCGGGCCGTCACCAAGAACCCTTCCGCGTCGTTGCGAACAACCGTGATCACGCTGATCGTGGGCGCTCTCATGACCTCATGTAATACCAGTCGTCCCACTGCGCTTCGATGCGGTCGTAACCCCAGCGGGTGAGCAGCTCGAACAGCTGGTCGCGCTGTTCCGTGTAGTTGTGCTCCACGGTAAGGAGAGCAATCCGCCAGCGGTCAAACGGAAAGTCCTTCAGGATATCGAACTCACAGCCTTCAGTATCAATGCTGAGGTAGTCGATGTGCTTTGGTGCATTGCAGCGTTCCAGGAAATCCGCGAGCGATATCGTGGTCATGGTCGTCACCTCGCCCGCAGCCTTATAGGCTCGACGAATATCCGCGTTGTGATCCAGCTCGGCGTAATCGGCAATGGCACCGAAGTCATCGGCAAGAATGAAGTCCACGCGCTGTCCGGTCCGGGATCCAATGCAGCTGTCCGAAAGCTGGCACTCGCGGTTGGCGACGAGCTGCTTGAAGTACTTCGCGTTCGGCTCCGCGCAGATCCCGCGCCAGCCAAAGTGCTTTTCGAGCATGAAGGTGTTGCTGAGCAGCACACCATCCCCGGCTCCGAACTCAACAAAAAACCCATCGCGCAGGAAGTTGCTGCGCTTTAGCACCCAGATGTCCTGCCCCAGCTGCGACGTTGACAGTCGTTCGAGATCCTGCGGGCTGGCCTCCGCATCGACCGCCGCGGGGGGCTCGGCCTGCAGCAGCTGCCCCCGGGATTGCGCGATGCGTAACTCTGACTGAATCAGCGAGAGCTCGCTTCTGAGCACCGCAATCGAAGCATAGAGATCAGCTGAGGCAGCCTGCGGACCATCCAAGGTATCCAGCCCTTCACCAACAATCTCCGCCGCTTCGCCGAGCAGACCGAGGCGCACAATCTCCCGTACCGACCGGGCCTGCTGTGCAATTTTGCTGTCTGCACGCCCCTGACCAACGCTGACGGCCTTGTAAAAGTGGTCCCGGGAGCGCTCCTTCTGCCGAAGCAGGGCCGTTGCCTTGGCCAGGGTATTGTGCACGCCGGCAATCATGATCCGGGCCACCATCCGACGTTCACAGCCGAATCCCAGCGCCATCTGCAGGTAGGTCCGTGCTGCCGCCGTATCTCCCAGCTGAAAGTACCCTGCTGCTTTCAGCAGCGTCAGCAGCCCGATCTCCGGATGGCTCGAACAGGCATCGAGATCCAGATCCGCCAGCTCGCCCCACTCTCCGAAGTACCACTGGCTTCTGGCCGTGGTCAGCCGCTCCGCATAGCTGCTGAGGTCTTCCGGAGTCTGAGAAGGTGTTGATACGAAAGCGTCGTCACCCGTTTCGGTCCCCGTCAACGAGCCAGCGGTCTTTCCTTTAAACGGATCGGTCACGCAGCAGCACGTCCGCCAGCAGATCAATCTGGATCTCTGCTTTACGGACCTCTTCTTCAATTAGACGGTGTTTCTGTCGCGATTCTGCATGCTCGTTCTTGAACGCTTCAAGCTGGGCCACGGCCTGCGCAGTCTGCTCATCACGCTCCGCCAGGGCACTTTCCAGTGCCCGGGTATCCGCCAGGGCGTCGGCCTGGACCCGCAACTGCTCCTCCAGCTCGGCCAGCCGGGCGCGCTGCTGCGCTATTCGTTCACCCCGCTCCTGGAGTGACTGCTTGAGCTGACGGTTGTCCGCAATAGCTTCTGCCTGAACCCGCAAGCACTCCTCCAGCTCTGCCACGCGTTCACGCTCCTGTGTCACCAGCTCATCCCGCTCCGCTAGTGAACGCATGAGCTCCTGGGCGTCCGCCACGTTCTGCTGTTGAGCTCGCAGTTGACCTTCTAGATCCTCGATACGCGCACGCTGCTCGTCTACCCTGCCGCTACGCTCAGCCAGCGACAGCTTAAGCTGATCGTTGTCGGCCAGAATCTGGGCTTGGCTGTGCAGCTGCGACTCCAGCTCTGCCAAACGGACCTGCTGCTGATCCTCTCGGTCCTCGCTCTCCGCCAGAGTAGCTTTGAGCTGCTCGTGGTCCGCGAGCTTTGCCGCCTGGTGTTGCAACCGATCCTGGAGCACGCCGATCTCCTCAAGGCTGGACCGCAGCCGCGCTTCCAGCTCACCATTGCCCGCTTCCGCGGTTTCGAGCCGCTGTGTAAGCGCATGCGCCTCTTCACGCTCACTGCCCAGGGTGTTGGTCAGTGCGGCAAGCCTGGCCTGATCCTGCTCGAGCGCAGTTTCCACGCCGGTTCGTGCGTTCTGCGACGCCTTAAGGTCCGACTCTGTCTGCCGCAGACGATGGGTCGCTTTCGCCAGCGCCTGATCCCGTGCATTCAGACGTTCGTCCAACGTGGTCAGCTGCTGCGCAAGACTGCTTAGCTCCTGCTTCTGACGCTCGAGGTTTGCATTCGCTCGTATACCTTCAGCTTGATGCTCGCGTATGGCCTGGGTCAGCTCGGCCACCCGTGTTGCCTGATCCGTCTTCAACACTCGAGCAGCCCACAGGTTATCCGTTGCTCTGAGCAACTGTTCCTCTGCGTCCGCCAGTTGCTCCGCCAGACACACCACCTGGTCGTTTCGCTGATAGACATCAATTACGAAAGGCGGCGCGCTCTCTGAGAGGGTCACGCGCGAGAAACCAGAATCCTGCAGCGCGATGAGCGGTTCTACAGCCTGGCTCTGTGCAGGCAATTCGTACAGCGCCTCGTCGCTGCGCCGGACCAGAATCCGGTCAAAATGGCCCAGCACCCGTGCGGGCGTTGCAGCAAGCGTTGCCGCTTCAAGCCCCTGGTTTTCGAGCACCAGCAGGTTCCGGGATCCGTCCGGGAATTCGACGTCGGACAGCAGTGTCTCGAGACTGACAGCATGTACCTGTTGCCGACTGATCACGCGGACATTCGGAAAGTAGCGCAACAGGCCGGAGGGTGTTGCAATGCTGCTGAAGCGGAAGTTGCTCGTGACCTTGAGCTCCGCACGGCTCGCAACCGGCGCAACTGCCATAGCAGAGATTGTTACCGCCGGATGGCTCTGGGATCTCTGCCGCAGCTGTTCATGCAGGTCAGTATTCGGCTCGACCAGGACTATGCGTTCCGCGCCGAGCTCTGTGTAGCGCCGGAACTCACGACCTGTGCCGGCCCCCACATGGACGACCAGACCGAGATCGTCGGCGGTAGCTGCAAGAACGTCGCTGAGGTCGTCGATCATCTCAGCCGGTGCCCTCCAAACTGCGAACATGGGTCACCAGCCTGAGCGCGGGATCGATGTGGCGATACGGTTCTTCCGCGGCTGCCGCCTGCTCGGCCCGCCGCTCGCTCGTCGCGCGCTGCGAAAGCTCGTCCTCCAGCTCGCACACGGCGACGGTCAGCTTCTCCACCAGTCCCTCATCCGCACGCTGAGCCTGCTCCGAACGACGAAGTTCAACGTACTCGAGCAGCGCGGCGAGCAAGCTCTCGTCGGGGCGCCCGGGTTCCGCAGAGCGCGTTTCATCCGGCGCAGCAAGCAGGTCGGCGACGGCACGAATCTGCTCATAAAGCTCTAGGACCTCCTCGTTGCCTGCAAGGTACAGCCGCGACAGAACCACGGCGAGATGGTCCAGCGCGGGAGGTGTTCCCGCCAGCACGTCGAGGGTCAGCTCGCTGGTCCAGCGCTGCGCGAGGAGCTGGTCCAACGTCGTAGCATCATCGATGACGCGCTCCCCATTGACCAGCAGACAGTCAGCGCGGTTTCTGAGGTAGCAACGAAGCATGGCACGGGTGCGTACTGTCCAGGTTCTGACGACGGCAGCCCAGTCCGCGGGTGCACTCGACAGCGTCAGGCCTGCCGCCAGCTCCTGTTCCGGATCACTGTAAACGAAGAGAAAGCGCGTGCCCGGACACATGTCCAAAACCGCTTCGAGCACCAGGCTCGCGTTGGCATCACCCCAGACCACCATTTCCGAATCCGGTCCGCAGTGCTCCATGAGAATCGACAATAGCCGACGGCCGTCATCGCGCCGCAGCGGCTGTTTCTGCCAATCCGGTTGGCCCGCCTGTTTATCCGCCAGTATCCGCGCAGTTACCTCAGACAGCTCGGCAGCGACGGCTGCACCCGGCACGGATTGCAAACCATGAAGGGAACGGTAAACGTCTGGCCATCGAGAGTGGGGAGAGCCTGTACAAACAACAATGGGCACGGGTATCGCCAGCTGGTATCGGTCTCGATTTTAGCCACGCACGCCTTCAAGCACCAGCGACGCCTCCGCAGCAGCGGCGGCTAGAAGGATGAGAAGCTGCGGCGACGCTTCTTGCCTTTGCTGGCCTGGCGGGCAATCTCTTTCTGCAGCTTGATCAACTTCGGATTGCCATCTTCGAAATCCAGACCCATTTCAACGGTCGCCAGCGCGTCATCCAGCTGCGCGTCCTTCTGCTGTGCGGAGGCGAGCGAGACGAAGCTCTCGGCGATTTGTGCCTGCGCCGTCGACAGCTCGACGTTCCCGGGGTCCGATTGCCGGGCCTTCTCCACTTGCTCGACAGCGAAGGAAAGCCGGTCGAGGGTCAACGGACTCTTCTCGATTTCCGCCACGGCCTGTTGTACGTACCGGCTGGACGCCAGCTTGCGCTCCTGCTCGGCAAGACGCCGCCGCTGGGCATCAAAATTCAGCTGCTCGAGCGTACGATCACCGGAAAACAAGGTTCTAGCTACCGCCAACCCTGCTTCTGCCCGCTCCAGGTCGGTTTCCGCGAGCTTGCGCAGGCTGTCGACGGACGTTTGCACCAGCAATTGAACCGTTGCGCCGTAACTCTCCGGGTTCAGCCGCCGCAGCTCCCGAAGCAGCACGCCTGCGCGCTGCGCTTCTCCAACCCGGACCTGGCGCAGCAGGGTCTCGAGTTCCTGGGTGTTGCTCTGTACCTGCAGATCTCGCATGCGATCCAGCAATGGACCGTAGTCCGGCGCCACATCAAGGCCTGCTTCCGCCAGAAGGAGCGCTTTAGCGAACTCGTCGCGCTGAGCGGCACCGTCTGCCAGTGACGCATAAGCGGCGCCGAGCAGCTGCGGGGCTTCCTGCTCGACGAAGGCATCACCCGGCACGAGTGCGGCCAGTTCATCGAGCGTCTTCCGCGCAGAGCTGACTGCCTTCGCATTGGCCTGGGTCCGTAACGTGCGCTTAAGCCCGGCTATTCTCGCAACGCTCGCCGCCTCGGCCTGCTGCTCGGCATAACGTGACTGCGCTGCCACCAGCTCCGAGCTCACCGTTTCCCAGTCCGACAGCGCTGGCGCGAGGGATCGTCCGCGATCGAGCAAGGCCCGGGTCTCGGCAAATCGGGAGTTCGCCAGCGCATCCTCGGCAGCATCAAGATAAGCCTGCGCGATCCGCTCGTTGATCCGCGACCGTCGGGCCGCATCCAGCGCACCCAGCTCCTCGAGCTGATCGAGCTGCTGTCGGATCGACGCCTCCCAGCGTTCGTTCAGCTGCGGCTCACCAAGCAGTCCAGCCAATCGATCATTGGCCTGCTGCTGCTGCGCCCGCCGGGCCTGCTGCGCGACCTGCTGCACCGCCTGGTCGATAGCCACCAGCTCGTTACGCAGGGACGGTGCCCCCGGCGTTAGCAACCCTGCCAGTTCGAGGGACACCCGGGCCTGCCCAAGCTCACCGGCGTTCCGCAGGCGCTGCGTGCGGGCGACTATCTGCGCGGCCATCCGTTCCCGGGCCGCGACCGCCAACGCGCCGCTCGTCGGATCGAGAGCAACGAGCTCGTCCGCGACGCTGAGCAGCTCCCGCACCTCTGATTCAGTCGTCGCGGGCGTTGCCGACAGGGCTTCGATCTGGGCGACCAGCTGATCGATCTGCTGGGCACGTTCCGCCGCGATTCGCTCGAGCTTCGCTGCTTCAACGGAGCGCTCGGCTTCCGCACGCGAACGATCGATTTCCTGAGTTTCGCGTTCGAGCCGGGCACGGCCGGCATCCGCGCGGGCAATGAGCAGGCCATCAGCCACGGCCTGTTCCGCCGCAGACCAGTTCTGCCCCGCCCTGTAGGTCCGTGATCTTCGGAGGTAGCCTTCCAGCACTAGTGCTCTGGCCTGATCCACCAAACTGCTCTCCGCGCGCATTGCGATCAGCGCCTCGAGTCCGGTCTGAGCGGAGGATCCAGCACCGGCCAGCTCGTCAGCCTGCGCCGCCCTGCGCACCTGGGCCATAGTCTCCTCGAGTCTGACCTCGCGAGCATCCTCCAGGTTGGTAACTTCGTCACGCAAAGCCGTAGCCGCGGTCGCACCAATGAGAACACCGTACTCGTCGAGCAGCCGCCGGGCCGCCAGCCAGTCGAAGGCTGCAGTATTCTCACCCACGGCCGACTGGATCAGCGGCAGGCTTTCCGCCCGGGTTTTCGCAACAAGTTGGCTTTCAGGATTCAGTGCAAGGAGCGACTGCAGCGGTTCGATGAGACCGCTCAGCTGCGATTGGGTCAGCGTCCCGGACCCGGAGATTCGATTCTCCAGCTCGGACTCGAGATCCGCGATCTGGCGCGCGTTGGCCACAGCAACTTCCCGTTGCGTAACGACATCAAGCTGGTCGATGAGACCGAGGTTTTCCGGAAAGAGCTGCAGGCCCTGCTCTGCCAGGCTCCGAGCCGCAGCCAGATCACCGTTCGAAAGCGCTATGACTGATGCGCTGTTGTAGGCCTGCGGCACCCGCCGGTCGGTCAGCAGCGGACTGTCCGGATCCACTTCACCGACGCGCTGAAGCACCAACACGAGCCGGTCTCCGCTCTGACTGCCGGCTGACTGCAGCTCTTCGAGCGCCTCGGTAAAGCTGCTGTCCAACTCGAGGAGCAGCTCATACTTGCGCTCTGTGATCGACGCATCCGCATCCGCGAGACGTTTGCTGTCCGGATAATAGGTCAACGCTGTCTTGAGCAGTTCCTGAGCGATGGGAAAGTCGTAGAGCCCCTGCTCGACATCAATGGCAGCCTCAGCCTGCACAACGAAATACTGGGTGAGCTGGTCACGCACCGAAAGCAGCAAAGGTCCACGCGTTTCCGGCCCCAACTCCACGAGTGCCGTCAATGCGCTATCAACCTGGGCAGGCTCACCAGAGCTCAGCTCGCTACGAAGCGCATCGACCTGCCGCTGCTCCATGTACTGTGGCACGTAGAGGACGCCGACCCCAAGCGCCAGGGCAGCGGCGGCAACTCCATAGATCAGCGGGCTGCCGGGCTTCCGCCCCTCCAGCTGCTTCAGAAACTCGTCGACGGACGCCGTTCGATCCTGGCGCCGTAGCGCCAGTGCGGTGTCGATCGCATTCCACTGCGAGCGACTCATGCCCTCGATGCGTTTGGCCTTCATGCCCCGCGCTAGCGCCAGCGTCGCGCGCTGTTTCTGATACGGGTGTTGGGTAGTCAGAATTTCATAGGCCACGCAGCCGAGCGCATAGATGTCATCACTCGGCTCCGGATCAATACCCTCCAGCATCTCAAGGCTTGCGTACGCCGGCGTCAGCGCCCCGAGAGATCCGGCGTCGAACACCGTATGCTCGGACGCTTTGTCGCCCTGCTTGTTTGCTCGAGCGATGCCGAAGTCGAAGACTTTGAGCGTGCCATCGCTAGTCAGGAACACGTTGCTCGGCTTGAAATCGGAGTGCACCACGCCGAGGCGGTGCGCATAGCGCAGTGCCTCGGCCATCTGCCGGACGAAGTTCAGCCCCTCTTCCAAGGGGAAGGGATGGCCCGACCGGACCTTGATGGCCTTGTCCAGCGGGCTGCCAACGAGGTACTCCATCGTCATGAAGACGTTGTCGCGGTCCCGGTCGAAATCGAACACGTTGACAATGTTCGGGTGCGCCAGATTCTGCGACTTACGCGCTTCCCGCTGCAGCGCCTTGAGCGACAGCGGATGGCGCTTGAAGTCGTCGTTCAGGATCTTGATCGCGATAAACGGGTTACGCTCTTCCGCCTCTTCCTTCAGGCGATCGCGGGCCTTGTAGACCAGGCCCATGCCGCCTACGCCGATGAGCTCCTCCAGCACGAACCGGCTCTTCAGAACCGACCCTACCTCCAGCTTTTCTGAGCTGCCATCGTAGCCGGCAAGGTCCGCCCAGCTCGAGCTCGACGAACCGCTGAAGCTGCCCTTGCTCGAGCCGCCCAACGCACTCGAGGAAACCGCAGACGGTTGAGAAGGCTGACTATCCTGCGACAGTGACTCGGACGCATCCGCACCCTCCCAGCCCGGATTCAGCATGGTCTGCGTAATGTGCTCCGGTACATCGGGGGCTTCAGACAGGTCCGGGAACTCCGATGCGTCGGCGGAATCCGGCATGACGATAAACCGCGTTGCTTCGTCCGCCTCGTCGGCGTCCGAACTGTCCGGCGCCACGCCACCGGAGAAGCCGGAGCCGCTGGTGAATACCGTGCGCTCCTCCTCGTCCTCCTCGCCATCCAGGCCGGAACGGGCGGCAACGACGGCAAGCAGAGAGCCCTTCGCTCGGGCCTCAATCAGGCCGCGCTGCGATAGGCTGGCGAGAGTTTCGGTGACCTCTGCGACTTCGTCGGAGTTGAAGGAATCCTGCTGGATGATGCTTTCGCGCAGCTCATCCACCGAGGCCTCACCCCGACTGATCCGATCAGCGATACGTCTGATGTTTAACATGAACGCAATGTGCCAGTGACCCACAGCTGCCCGCGGCGCGGCGGCCGGGTAGCGGCGGCTGCTACCTCGGCGGATCTGGGGGCTCGAAAAACGGGCACAGCAACTGAACCGTGCCGGCAATGCCGCCACGACCCTGCAGCCGGATACCACAAGCGAACCATCGCCCCAACCCCCTTAATGGCGCTAACATATTGATTTTCCAGGCTATCCGCCACCCTGCAGATGTAAGTGATTGACCATAAACCACTTCCGACGGTCGCAGCAGGCACCTCCGTCCGGTAATGGCTGAATTATGCAGTTAACCGGTTCGCCTGCGGTAGGTCTTATTCAGCCCCGGTTGCAACCCGGCGGCCGCAGCCGGTCAGCCGCACCGACCGGTTAACTCAGGAAACCAAGCGGCAGGACGCCACTTTCCGGCGTGTAGAAGGATCGGACATTCGGCAGGACCGTAGCCAGATCACCGGGAGCCACGCCGAGCCACAGCGCCAGCTCTGCAAAGTAGCTGTCTATCGAGGTGGTCGGAATGTAGATACCCCGGCCGACGTCCAGAGGGCTGTCCATCGCCAGCAGGGGATACTCTCCGTACAGCTCTCCGCCGGTGACGGCACCCCCCATGACATAGTGATGGCCGCCCCAGCCATGATCCGAGCCCTTGCCGTTGGAGGTGAGCGTGCGACCGAAGTCCGAGGTCGTGAACGTCGTGACCTGATCGAACACGCCAATCTCGACCAGTGCATCCCGGAACTCGCGCAGACCGACGCTGATCGCCGGCAGCATCTGCGCCTGGTTGTTCAGCACCTCGTCATGGTGATCCCACCCGCCAACCTGCACGAAGAACGTCTGCCGGGTCGCCCCGAGCTGCTCACGGGCGGCAATGACGCGAGCTATCTGTCGCAGCGCCTGTGAGAATGGTCCATCCGAGAACGCCGTGGCCGGCCGTTCCGACAGTAGCAGCGCTTCGGTAAACACCTGAGCGCTGTCGATCGAGCTGCGTAGCCGCTGTCGATACTCGTTGCGCAGCAGGTTCTCATGCGGCACGTCGAGAATGGCATCCAGAATGCGCTTGCGGAAACTGCCGAACGGTGTCCCATCGTTGTAACCATTAACGCTGACTGCGCCGAAATCCTCCGACGAAATGGCGTACTCCACCGCCTCGACGCCGCTCTGAAACAGGTTGGTCCCGCCGAGTGAGATGTTCATGGAGATCCCGTTGGCCGCGTTCACATCAGCCAGCAGATCTGCGATGCGTCCGCCCCAGCCCTGCGCGACCCGTGCGTTGGGCACCGCCGTCTGCCACTGGGCAATTTGATCTGAGTGGGAGAAGAGGCCAAGGGGCAGGCGGGCCGTTTCAATGTTGGTGAAATCAACGGGCTCGATCAGGGTTCCAACATTGGCAATGATCGCCAGCTCCCGCGATTCGTAGAGCTGCGCAACCTCGGGCATACCCGGGTGTAAGGCATAGCTGCGGCCGTTTGCGGCCGTTCCGGCGAGCGGCAGCAACGTGTCCTGGCCGAGCGCCAGATCCGAACGGATTGCCGAGTACTCGCCGTACTGATCCGCATCGTTCGGAACAACCATGTTGAAGGAGTCGTTGCCGCCGGCGAGCAGCACGCATACCAGAGCACGGTAGTCCCCGCCAGCGCTCGCCGCAGCGGCATTGCGCGCCAGTCCAAGCTGCAGGAGGCTGCTGCTGAGCGTTGCGCTGGCTACGCCAAGCCTGCAGGAATGGCTGAGAAAGCGACGGCGACTGGTCATGAGAAGTGTCCTCGATCGTCCATGGGGCCTAGATGCGCACCGCATAGTCCGGCGAGATCAGGGTCAGGTAAACAGCCGTCTTTGCGCGCAGCTCTGCGCCTTCCATATCCGCAACGATCTCGATGATGGCTGCTTTCGTGCCTTCGGCCATGGCCCCGTAGGTAAACAGTAGGTCCAACCGTTCGACCAGAGCTGGAGGATCGCCTGCCAACGCGATGAACTCGCTGTAGTTGAGCCTGATCTCACCGAAAATCTCGCTGCTGTCGGTAGTGAAGTCACCATTGACGGCGAAGTCGACGAGATTGGTCATCCCCGCGATCGTCGTGGCGTTGGTGATCTGAAATTCCGGCGCAACCAGCGACTGCTCTGCCAGGGTGCCCGCCGGGGAGTGATCCGGCAGAAAGAAGTTGAAGACGCTCGGTGACGACAGCGGGTGCTGGCGCGTCAGGTTCTGCACACTGTAACCACCGTTGAAGAACTGCCCGCTGTCACTCTGGGGATTCAGCTGACGCACCAGCGCCGCGAAGCGCACTACCGGTTCGCGCAGCTTGCCACCGGAGAGCGTAGCCGACGGCGTTTCGGCTTCGGGGTCAAGCAGAATGGCGCTAACCACCGCGCGCATGTCGCCTCTGACGCCGCTGCCGTTGTCGTTGAATGCACCTGCCACCCGCTCGACATACGCCGGCGACGGATTGGACGTCACCAGGCGCTGGATGAGCTGGCGGCCGATGAAGGGGCCAACATTCGGATGCGCAAAGAGATTGTCTAGCGCAGCTTCGATGTCATCGATACCCGACTGTCCCGCGGGTACAACCACGCCATTCAGCAGCCGCTTCTCGCCTGGTTCATGCTCTGCATCAAACATCTGCATGGGCGCCTGAAAGGATGGTTCTTCGTTGCCGAAGAAGGCACCCGCGCCGGCATAGGACAACCCGGTGAAGATCTTCGCGAATTCCCGGATGTCGTCATTGTCGTAGGTCGGCACCGGATCACCGCTCGCATCGAGGCGTCGGCTGCCATCCAGGTTCAGCTCGAACAGGCCGATGGTGAACAACTGCATGACTTCGCGGGCGAAGTTCTCGTCCGGAAAAATGTTCGCAGCCGGGTCGGCTTTGCGGTTGTTCACGTGGCTGAGGTAGATGCCCATGGCGGGGTGCAGGGCAACGTTACGCAACAGATCCCGAAAGCTGCCGAAGCTCCCGTCGAGGAGCACGTCGTAGTAGGTGCTCAGCGCGTAGGGATTCACGATCAGTGTGTCGACCGTATCGGAGACCACGAATATCTCGCTCAGTGCAAACGCTACGCGCTGCCGCAACGCGTCGCTGCTGCTGGTCGTCCGGTCCCACCAGGCGTATCGACGGAAGGTCGCCAGCAGCTCGATCCCCTCCTCGACCTCGCTGAACTCACCGGCGTTACGCCGGGCGATCAGGCCATCGACAACAGGCCGGTGATAGCCGACCGGCAGCTCGAACTGCGCGTCCAGCCACTCGCCTCTCGATGTCTCGGCGAGTGCTTCGAGCTTGTCGAATGGCAGCCCGAAGGTGGCTTGTGCCGCGAAGCGCGAGGCATGACCAATCGCGGCCGCGCTGGGACCGGGAGCAGGCGTAGCAACCGGAGGCTGCCCCTGTCCGCCGCCGGAGCTCGCACCGCCGCCGCCACCACCGCCTCCGCCGCCGCAGGCGGAGAGCAATGCAACCATCCAGCAGGCGATGGCCAACCGCGTGAACGTCTTTGTAAGCATAGGTCGTCGGCGCGTTACTTCAGCATTGCCGTAAATCTACCGCGGAAGTCCTTCAGATTCTCGGCAAATGTCTGATTTTCGACGAATTCTGAGCGCTCAGACGGACACGGACCACTTGTCTGACAAAGTCGACGGGATCAGCTCTCCACACGCTTTCCGCGCATCCAGGGGGGGGTCTTCGCCTCATAATGCCGAGTGGTGTGCGCCATGTGGTACGCCCCCAGCCAGAAACAACACATGCTCGGCGCTCGCTGCTACCAGCCTGGCTCTGGGACAACGACTTCGACCGTTGTCAGATCAGGATCTCCGAAGGATCAGAATCGAGACCGAAATACCCACCCTCGCCCGCTCCCGCGGAAGCGAATCCAAAGCAATTATAGTCTTCTGGAGTTGTGCTCTTGAAGATGCAGATACGGGGGTATCCGCTACTGGTCATTTCATCGTAGAAACGATCTCTCAGGTATTCGCGATAGCGTCGTGCCGCGAGCGGTCGCGTAAAGTAGCCCTTGTTAAAGCCAACCAGCAAAGGCTGGAACGAAAAGGGATGCGACTGCTGGTACTGAAACAACGATGCCGTGATCTGCGGATAGCGTACTGAGAAAAAATCATCGACCACCAGGATACCGTCGGTTGCAAGAACCTGATCGGCGAGCTGCAGATCTCTGGCCACAACGCTCGCCGAATGGTGTCCGTCTATGTGCACCCACCTGAATATCGGCTCGATTCCGTCAAAGTCCCGCTCGACGCGTAGCAGCGTGCTGTCCTTCTCGATGAATCTCGACCGGTCCGGGTTCATTCCTTCGAGGAGACCCCGCGCTCCGGATTGCAGCACTTTGTCGCAATACACATGCCATTCGTCCGCGGCTCTGTGAAGCGTAGAAAGAGCTGCGGATTTGCCGCCGTGCACGCCGATCTCAAACAGATTGCCTCTGATGTTCTGCTCTCTTTGAAAACACAGCAGCAGGTCCCAGGTGGCCTGCGAGTGCGGGTTGAACCACCCGTCCAAGTCTGCCGCAAGGGCGACGAATGTCTCTAGCTGACGCATGGATCGCTCCGTTTGAATCTGAGGGTCAGTTCGGCTCGCCCCTGCAGAACTGGATCCGAGGGTAGGTTCGGATTCCTACTTGGAGGGAATCACGACGCAGCGCTTTACGGAAGAGCAGATCGTCCCGATTTTGAAGGTAGTGGAAAACGGCACGGCGACGAAGTACGCATTTGCTTGATCCGCTACCGCAAAGGCTAACAGATCAGGACGTAGGCTCAGAACGAGAAGAGGTCAGGCACGACTACACAGTGGATTCTCCAAGCCGCTCAACCCTGGCGGGTTTGGCACGGTGAAGGCCTACAGGACCAGGCCGCAGCTTGCGTTGCCTGACCCTGGAGCGCCCCCTCTCGGCAGCCCAATCTCTCGAAGCTTGCAGGCTGATCGGTCAGCGGAGCCTGGTCCCAGCTCCCTGCCGCGCCTGCCTCGTTTCGCGGATGTAGCGGTGGTACTCATGCAGCACCTCCGGTAAGGGTCCGAACCTGCGGACCTGACCTCGATGCATCCAGACGAGCTGCGAGGCATAGGCGCTCATCAGCTCCGCGGAGTGACTCGAGAGGACAACGACACCCGAGCGCGCGATGAGCTGCTCGAGCCGGGCTCTAGCCTTGTGTACGAATGACTGATCGCCGGTGCCGAAAACCTCGTCGATCAGCAGCACGTCCGGCTGCACGCTGGTCGCGACGCCGAAGCCGATCCGGGTTCGCATGCCCGCAGAATAGGTGCGCACCGGCAGCTGCATAAACTCTTCGAGTTCGCTGAAGGTAGCAACGTCGTCGATCAGCGCATCGACGCCGGACTGGTCCAGCCCCAGCAGCAGCGACAGCAACCGTACGTTCTCCGCACCGGTCGCATTGGGATTCATGCCAAGCTGGTTGGAAAACAGTGTGGCCACTCGCCCGCTGACCCGGGAGGTGCCGGACGTGGGCGTGTAGATACCTGCGATCACCCGCAGCAGGCTGCTCTTCCCCGACCCGTTCAAGCCGATGACGCCGACGCACGTACCCGGGCCGATCGCAAGCGAAACATCGTCCAGCACCCGAACACCGGTGACCCGGGAACCGGATCGGGTGAGACGCCCGCCCAGCTCTCCGGCCGCTGCAGACACGTCCGCAACGGTTCTGGCGGCCGGCAGATCGAGCGTCAGATGCTCTAGCCGCACGGCTGGTCCCGTCTCACTCACAACCATACAGCCAGCCGGGTTCGGGTTACCTTAAGCAGTCCAAAGGCGGCCGCGAGCACGCACAGCAGCAGCAGCAGACAGAGCGCCAGGGTTGCGCTCTCGACGGTTGCCCCGAGCAGGGGCCGTCGAAGCAGTTCCAGCAGATAGAAGAACGGGTTGAACTGAACGAGTAGGGTCTGCAACCGATCTCCCACCGGAATCCAGAAAACCGGCGTTATGAAAAAAAAGAACCGCATGACAACGGCGATCATCGGTTCGACATCCCGCAGATAAGTGTTCGCAATGCCCGCAAGCAGAATCATCGGCATGGCAATGAGCGACATCACAACCAGCCCCAGCACGGCACCGGACCAGCGAACGTCTGCGAGCATATCGTAGTACAGGGCAACCGGGACAAACACGATCAGCTGCAGTACGAAACGGAGGTTGAGGTTGGTCCACAGCCGGACGACGTGCTGCATGGGCAGTGTTGGTGTATTGAGAATGATGCCAGCATTGGCGGTGAAGACGGAGGCCCCAGAGGTGATTGCTCCGCTCAGGAAGTTCCAGACGGACAAACCGGCAACGAGGTAGGGCACGTACTCCACGTGCCCCTGATGAAACGGCCGAAAAGCAATGCCCAGGCCGAATGCCCACAGCACTAGCTGTGCGCTCGGCCAAAGCGGACCAAGATAGGTACGCCGGTAGGCCAGCAGCAGGTCATACCAACCCAGCCGAACCCAGTTCCAATATGCTTTCAGCGATCAGACCTCAACAGTGTACGTGCGCACGACAACATCTGCCGCCACAGCGAAGCGCAACGGCCAACTACGTCCGCGGGTGCAGCACCACCGGCAACTCAGAATAACCGCGCACGAAGCTCGACTGCACGCGAACCGGATCGCCGACCACTTCGACCCGATCGAAGCGCTGCATGATTTCCTCCCACAGCACGCGCAGCTGCATTTCCGCCAGCCGGTTGCCCATGCAGCGATGAATGCCGAAGCCAAAGGACAGGTGGTGCCGGACGTTGGGCCGATCGATAATAAAAGTATCGGGGTCGGCAATGACCTCATCATCGCGGTTGCCGGAGACATACCACATGGCGATCTTATCGCCGGCACGCATGCGCTTGCCGCCGAACTCGAGATCACGGGTCGCCGTGCGCCGCATGTAAGCCAGCGGCGTCTGCCAGCGAATAATCTCCGACACCATGCTCGGGATGAGCTCAGGCCGCGCCCGGAGCTTGTCGTACTCGGCAGGAAACAGGTTCAGTGCTAGCACGCCACCGGAAATAGAGTTCCGGGTCGTATCGTTGCCGCCAACGATCAGCAGCACCAGGTTACCAAGAAACGCAAGCGGCGGCAGGTTCTGCGTGTCTCTGCCGTGCGCCAGCATGCTGAGCAGATCGGGCTTCAGCGGCTCGTTGGCCCGCTTCCGCTTGAGTTCGGTGAAATACTCGAGGCACTCCATCAGCGCCGCGCGACGGGCCGACTCCGGGGTGGGGCCACCGGCCATTTCCGAAGACGTTGCCATGTCCGACCAGTACGGCAGCTTGTGCCGATCCTCGAAGGGGAAATCGAAAATCGTGGCCAGCATCTGCGTGGTGAGCTCGACGGAGACCTGCTCCACCCAGTTGAAGCGCTCACCAAGCGGCAGCGCATCCAGGATCGCTGATGCGCGCTGTCGAATCGTCGATTCCAGATTGGCCAGATTCATCGGTGCGACCACCCCCTGCACGGTTTTGCGTTGCAGGTCGTGCCTGGGTGGGTCCATGCCGATGAAGTTGACGAGCGCGAAGTCCTCCGGACGGTCGAGCAGCGTAATGCCTGCATCCGAGGAAAAATCCTGGACGTTCTTCTCCATCGCCATGATGTCGTTGAACTTCGTGATCGACCAGAAGGGTCCGAAGAGCTTGCTCTCGGCACGGTGCACCGGATCCTCACGCCGCAGGCGAGCGAAGACCTCCCAGTGCTGATCACTCTGCATCAGCTGCGCGTCGCTGACATCGACCCCCGCCGCCAGGTCGATTGCGGGCGCTGCTGGTATCTGACCGCTTTCCGCCATGATCGTCCCCTCCGCTGCAGCCCTTCGATCTTGCGCCAGGGCGCAACGGCAGGCAAAGCGTTTTGCCCGGCCACTGGCGGCTACCTGTTCCATTCCGGCCGAGCCATTTCGGCCAAGCCATTTCGGCCAAGCCAGTACAGGTGTCATCAACGCCCAGGATCTTCACGGTCAACGACGGCAGCAGACCCTTGACCAGCGCCGGCGGCGGTCGATCATATGTGGTCATCATTCCGCCCCTTCCCTAAGATTGGCGGCAACGCGATACGCAAGGACAGCGCCGCCGGCTGCGGCTCAGCAAAGGGGGATCCATGATCGAGTTCACGTTGAACGGTAAGGCGGTGAGCACCGAGAGTCCCGGGGACACACCCCTGCTCTGGGTACTGCGCGATGAGCTGAAGCAGAAGGGCACGAAGTTCGGCTGCGGCATTGCCCAGTGCGGGGCCTGCACGGTGCAGCTCAACGGCACGCCGCTGCGTTCGTGCGTCACGCCGGTCAGCGCGGCAGGGGGAGCAGAGATCACCACCATCGAGGGCTTGTCCACGCCGGAGGGCGAAGCCCTGAAAACCGCCTGGGTCGAGGCCCAGGTACCGCAGTGCGGCTACTGCCAGTCCGGACAGATCGTCACAGCGGAAGCGCTCCTTCGGGCCAACCCCTCTCCTTCAGATGCCGAGATCACCGAGCACATGACCGGGAACCTGTGCCGCTGTATGGCCTACGTGCGCATACACAAAGCCATCAAGGCGGCCAGCAGCACGGAGGCCAGCTCATGAAACGTTCCGAACACACCCTGAACCGTCGCAGCTTTCTTGCTGGTACGGCCAGCACCGGCCTGGTCATGGGGCTTGGCCTGGTGCTCCCCGGCTGCAGCGGTGAGCAGGCCATCGAGGAAGTCGCCAGCACCGGCGGCAGCACCTCATTCTCGCCCGCGGTCTGGCTCGAGGTCAGCAATGCCGGCGACGTAGTCGTCAATATCGCGAAAGCGGAGATGGGCCAGCATGTCGGCACTGCGCTCGCGCGGATTGTTGCCGATGAGCTCGGCGCCGACTGGAGCCGGGTCACGCTGACCCACGTCGACAGCGATCCGAAGTGGGGCTACATGGTGACCGGCGGCTCCTGGTCTGTCGTCACCAGCTTCAACGCTCTGTCCCAGGCCGGCGCGGCCGGCCGCACCGTGCTGATCGACGCCGCAGCGAAGCTGCTGGGCGTCGACGCCAGCACGCTCACAGCGCGGAACGGAACGGTCAGCGGGACGGGCCAGTCCCTTACCTTTGCAGAGATCGTTTCCCGCGGTGACGTCAACCGCAGCTTTACCGACAAAGAGCTGGCGGCACTGCCGATCAAGGCTGCCGCAGATCGGGATCTGATCGGCAAAGCAACCGATGCCCGCGACATTCCAGAGAAATCCACCGGCACCGCCAAATACGGGCTGGATGTCGAACTGCCGGGAATGGTCTACGCCCACCCCATCATTGCACCAACCCGCTACGGCAGCTCGGTGAAGCAGGTCGACGACAGCGCCGCGAAAGCCGTTGCCGGCTACCAGCAGGCTCTGACCATCGATGACCCGAGCGGCTATGTCGAAGGCATGGTGCTCGCGATTGCGGACAGCTTTCCGGCCGCCATGAAAGCTGCAGAGGCCATCAGCGTTGATTGGGAGCCCGGCAAAACCGCCGCTGTCAGCGAAGCTGATCTGCTGGCCGAGGGAGAACGGCTGGTCAACGACGACGACGCCGGCGTGCTGTTCGTGAGCGAGGGTGATGCACCCGCCGCACTGGCAGAGGCATCGGATGCACTGTCTGCCACCTACCGGACCAGCACGGCCCTGCACTTCACCCTGGAACCGCAGAACGCGCTGGTGGAATTTCGCGACGGCCAGTGCCACGTGCATGCCGGCAACCAGTGGCAATCCCTGATCATTCCCGTGCTGGCTAAGTCCCTGGCCATGGCGGAGGAGGACATCATCCTCCACACCTACTATCTGGGGGGCGGTTTCGGCCGCCGGCTGTTTGGCGACCAGATGATCCCCGCCGCGCATGCTGCGCGGCAACTCGGCAAACCGGTCAAGCTGGTCATGACCCGGCCGGCCGACAGCCTGTTCGACTGCGTCCGTTCGCCTTCGGTCGCCAAGCTCAGCGCCGGCTTCGATGCCAGCGGCAAGCTCAACACCCTGGATCATGCCGCCGCGGCCGGCTGGCCGACGCTGGCCATGGCGCCGGGCTTCATGGGTGACGGGGTAGACGGGAACGGCAAGTTCGATGGCTTCGCGATCAACGGCGCCGATCACTGGTACTCGATCCCGAACCAGCGCGTCCGCGCGATCAACAACACGCTCGCTCAGGAGACCTTTCTCCCGGGCTGGTGGCGGGCCGTCGGTCCCGGCTGGATCGCCTGGGGGGTAGAGAGCTTCATGGACGAGATCGCCGCAAAGACCGGGCAGGACCCGATCGCGCTGCGCCTCGAACTGCTGGACGCCGAAGGCCGGAACGCCGGTTCCGCACCGCTGCAGGTTGGCGGTGCCAGCCGTCTTGCCGCCGTACTTGAGGATGTCCGCGAGCGGTCGGGCTGGGGCGGAACGTTACCCGAGGGCGAAGGGCTTGGCGTCGCCGTCGCTCACGGCCAGGAGCGGGCGATGCCGACCTGGACCGCCTGTGTTGCCCATGTGGCGGTCAACGGCGACCAGGTCAAAGTGAAGAAACTTTGGCAGACCATCGATTGCGGTACCGCCGTTCACCCGGACGGCGCCCTGGCGCAGGCCGAGGGTGCAACCCTCTGGGGCGTGAGCATCGCGCTGCACGAAGGCACCGAGTTTGACAACGGGCACGTCAAAGATCGCAACCTCGACGGCTACCGGCCGCTGCGTATGGCGGACGTGCCCGAGCTCGACCTCAAGTTCATGGCAAGCACCGAAGCGCCAACGGGCCTCGGCGAACCGCCGCTGATCGCGGTGCCGCCAGCCATCGGCAATGCGGTCTTCGCCGCAAGCGGCAAGCGGGTTAGGGATCTGCCGATTCGTCTCAGTTGAGGCCCTCGTGCGTCCGCGCGCGGGGCATGCTGCAAACCTGCAGAGCTGAACTACGCTTAGTGGGATGACTAAGCTGACAGAATCCGTATCCGCACCGCGACCCCGCGTCAATCTTGGCCTGCTCACGATCCTGAGCGTGCTCTGGCCCTATGTGCGCGAGAAACTGGTTGAGCAGATCCGCAGCATCTGGTTCATCGTCGCCTACCTGCTGTTCTTTCAGACCGTCGTGCTGGGACTGCCGGTCGTCTTCGCGGCCATGATCGCCGCCGGTATTGCCGTCGTCGCGGCCGGCCTCATGTTCTTCATGGAAGGTCTGCGCCTCGGCCTGATGCCGCTCGGCGAGTCCATCGGCAACGTGCTGCCGAAGAAGGCCGCGCTCCCTATCGTGCTGCTGTTCGCTTTTCTGGTTGGTATCGGCGCCACGCTGGCCGAGCCAGCGATCGCCGTATTAAAAGCTGCCGGCCGCGGCGTGCAGCCCGAAGACGCCCCGCTGCTGTACAGCCTGCTGAACGACTACACCGGTCAACTGGTGGCGTCCGTCGGCACGGGGGTCGGTGTCGCCGTCGCGCTCGGCGTGTTGCGCTTCTTCTACAGCTGGTCGCTTAAGCTCTTCATTCTGCCGCTGGTGCTGGTCCTGGCAGCACTGTCCCTGTGGACCTACTCCATTGACGAACTGCGACCCATCATCGGCCTCGCCTGGGATTCGGGCGCTGTCACCACAGGACCGGTCACCGTTCCGCTGGTACTGGCGCTCGGGATCGGCGTCTGTCGCATTGTCGGCCAGGGCGATTCCAGCACGGACGGTTTCGGCATCGTCACCCTGGCCTCGCTGTTCCCGGTGCTTGCGGTGCTGCTGCTCGGCACCGCGCACTACACCTTTGGCGACTACTACGGCGCGGAAAACTACCCGGTGCAGTCGCTGCGAGCGGAACCAGTGACCCCCGCGGATGGCTCGTCGGGTCTACCGACGCTGGGCTTCACCGATGACGAGCTGCGCGCCTATGAGCGCAGCGGCAAGCTGCCGGCCGATGCGCAGGTCAGCTATCGGGGCGGCACGGTCCGGCTCGAAGATGGCGCCATCGTGCATGAAGAAGCCCGTATCCACATCGTTCGCAGCAATACCGCCGTCCATCCAGCAACGGATGCGAGCTGGGATCCTGGCAGCGACCTGCGTGAGCTGGCGACCGCAGCCGCAATCGGTGCACTGCAAGCTGTGGTGCCCCTGTGTGCGTTTCTGTTTCTCACCCTGCGGCTGCTCCGGGAACGTCTGGAGGATCCACAGATGATCAGCATCGGCATCCTGTTCGCCGTGCTCGGCATGGCCCTGTTCGGGCTCGGCATCGCCATCGGTCTGACTCCGCTCGGCAGCCAGCTGGGAGCCAACATTCCCTCCGCCTTCGCCACCGTGACACCCTGGGGCATGCTGGGCCAGCAGGGGCCGTTGTTCGATGGGATCAGCGGCAAGCTGCTCGCCATTCTGTTCGGGTTCTTTCTGGGCTACGGCGCCACGCTCGCCGAGCCGGCACTGAACGCGCTCGGCGACACGGTCCAGAACATCACCGTCGGCGCGTTCCGCAAATCGCTGCTCATGCACTGCGTCGCGACCGGAGTGGCCCTCGGCATCGGCGCGGGCGTGTGTAAGATCGCGTTCGACCTGCCGCTGGTCTATCTGCTGCTGCCGCCCTACCTGCTGCTCGGGATCCTGACCTGGTTCTCTTCCGAGGAGTTCGTGAACTTCGGCTGGGACAGCGCCGGCGTGACCACCGGGCCCATCACCGTGCCCCTGGTACTGGCCATGGGGCTCGGCATCGGCGCCAACGTACCCGGTGTTACCGACGGTTTCGGTATCCTGGCGCTGGCCTCAGTGGGCCCGATCCTGACGGTACTGAGCGTGGGCCTGCTGGTCACGCGCACACAGCGGCTGCCCGAGGCCGCAGCATGATCACGCGCCACAACATGTCCGTCGTGACGCTGATCGTGGCCCGTTACCAGGCCAGTACGGTCATGGGAAAACTCATGGCCGATGGCGTGCATCACGTGCTTCTGAACAACGCGCGCGGCACCCTGATCCGCGATCAGTGGTATCAGTCGCTGCTGCCGATGATCAGTCCGGAGCTGACCGTGCTGCAGATGCTGGTGCCTGACCCGCTGGTGGACAGCGTCATGGAGAAGGCCGCACGGCACGCACAGCTGCACCGTTCCGGCGCCGGCGCCGTGTTCAGCCAACCTTGCGCAGACCTGCACCTGAAAGGCGATCTGCCGCTGTGGCCACTGGACGAGGCAGAACGCCCGGAAGAAGATGCCTCTACTAGCCTGCGCGAAAACCTGACCGCCATTTTCCTGATCAGCCAGGGAGAGAAGACCGACGCGGTCTGTCGGGCGGCCATGCAGGCCGGTGGCCACGGGCCCGTGGTGCAGTACTCCGACGGCCACGGGCTCCGTGAGCGGCTCGGCTGGCTGCGGATTACCCGCAAACCGGTCAAGGAAGTGGTCTGCGTCATCGTCGACAACGTGGACGCCAATCTCGTCTTTGCAGCAATGGCCCAGGCCGGACAGGTCGAGCGCGCCGCTCGAGGACTGATCTACCGTATGCCCGTACAGAAAGGCCTGGTCGCCATCGACAGCGTGTATGCCGGCAGCCGCCACGCCGCCAGCGCGCAGCAGATCATCCGCGCCATAGACGACCTGAAGGGCAACAAGGACTGGCGCGCACAGAATGCTATCGGAGCCCGGGGTGGCGCCACCGCCGGCCTCGACTTCATGCCGGCCCTGGAAAGCCGCCCTGAAGATCGTTCGCTGCTCTCAGTCCTGGTGGAACGCGAGCGCGCCCGCAGCACCGCGCTCGCGCTCATTAACGCCGGCGCACCGGGCGCGAACATCGACTACCTGCACTCTCACGTACGGGACGAAGGCCTGTCACACGAGCAGCTGGCGCACATCAGGGTCGTCCTCGACCGTGAGCCGGCAGCCGAGCTGGAGGCACGTGCGCTGGAGCTCTTCGATGAAGTCATCGTCTACACCCAGCCCGTGACGCAGCTGGAAACCTATGCCCTCCCGCAGCAGGGCCAGCCTGCACGCCGGTATCGCGGCGCGAGGGTGGGTGCCGAGTAAGCGGCGCCCTCCGAGCCGACGAAAGATCAGACCCAATCGCCAGACCGCACCGCACCGCGGCGCCCTGGCTATGCCGCCAGGTGCGTGCGGAAGAACTCGAGGGTCCGCGACCAGGCGAGCTCGGCGGCCGCGGCGTCATAGCGACCCGTTGAGTCGTTGTGAAACCCATGGTTGACGCCCGGGTACTCGTGCATGACGTACGCCGCCCCGTTGCGCTTCAGCGCCTGCTCGTAGGCAGGCCAGGTCGCGTTGACGCGCTTGTCGAGCCCGGCCAGCTGTATCATCAGCGGCCCTTTGACCCTCGGCCTGAGCGCTTCGGCGGCCGGCGTGCCGTAGAACGGAACCCCGGCATCGAGGACCTCGGGAATGGATGCTGCGAGCATGTTCACCACATAGCCACCGAAGCAAAAGCCCACGGCGCCGAGGTGATCATCCGTTCGCTCATGGGCAGAGAGCCAGTTTGCCGCGGCAATAAAATCCTGCTCGATGCTGGCGCGGTCGAGGGAGCGCTGCATGCTGCGGCCAGCATCGTCATTGCCCGGATAGCCGCCGAGGGGGTGCAGGGCGTCGGGTGCGAAGGCGACGAAACCGGCCTTGGCGACGCGCCTCGCAACATCTCTGATGTAGGGGTTCAGGCCCCGGTTCTCGTGCACGACCAGTACCGCCGGTGCCCGACCCGACTCGCGAACCGCGGTCGGCAGCACCAGATAGCCGCGCCCTTCCCCATGTCCGCGCGGTGATGGAAAGGTCTCGTAGGTGGCGACAATCTCGGGATCGTTGAAGGACACCTGCTCCGCCTGCGCGTAGTCGGGCATCAGGGCCGCCGTCAGCGTGCCGAGGGACAGGCCCGCAACGGGTGCCAGAGCGGCCAGGCGGCCGATGAAGTCACGTCGGCTCAGCAACCCGTGCGCGTACTCGTCGTACCAGTCGAATGCTTCCTGTGGAATGGATTGGGAAGGAAAATGAGAATCGGACTCTTCCAGCGGACAGCCTGGATCGGACATGCAGCAACTCCCTGCTTCAGCGTGTGTCTTCGATAGAGCATACGGCATCGGCGAAGACGCCGTCGCCCGCCACTGCATAACCGAGAATTGCGGTGATCGGCTGGTGGCGATGACCCTATCGCGCAGTAACTGAAAGCCCGACATCACGGAACAAGAGCAAGGCCAGCCAGAACGCTTCAGGGGGAGGGATGAATGAGCTCAGCCGTTACCTTGAAACGAAACCTGTCGAACCGATCAGCCCTGTGAGCGCAAACGTCCCGGCAAGCGCGGGGTATTGATGAAGGTGGCCACCCAATGCAGGGCAATGATGAAGGCCAGATCGTCGTGTGTGCCGAGTTGCCGACTAAGTACCATACCGCCCAGGAAGGCCCCAACACACCACTGCCACTTCCAGCGCAGGGTGAAGTAGTGCACCACGCCGAACAGCAGGTTGCTGAACACGACGCTCACACGCAGCGGGACGCCCAGAGCCTGGCCAAGCTCGGGGATGGCCAGACGGAACACCCACTCTTCCCAGGTGGACAACGCAAGCAGATACAGTATCCAGCCGACTGCCTGCCGGTCGATGCGCCGATCAATCACCCAGGCCCAGGCGCTGAGCACGCCAAAGATCATCAGGCCCAGCACGGCATAGCGGCCCGGCGCCGCCAGGAACGCCGCTAGCGCATCCGCAAGCGTCGCTCGCAGCTCCGGCACCAGCAGCAACAGCGCGCCGAGCACGGCACCGGGAAGTCCGTGACGGCGGAACACCTGGCCGAAACGCCGCAGCCGGTCGCCGGTGAAATCCGGTGGCCGCTGCAGCCGACGCTGGCTCGGCGCAAGCCGGGCGGATACTTCGCGATTATCGGTGCTCACGATGGGAGCGGGTTGAGCATTGGCGCTTCAAAGATCACTTTTGAACATTCTAGAGGTTGCAGCGCCAGTTGGGTTAGTCCGTCGGCGCCCTGCCGGCAACAACAGCCCCGTAGCAACAGCCCCGTAGCAATAAGAAAGCTTCGCTAAACGCAGAGCAACCGGGTTCGCTGGGTCCGAAGCACCGCACACGAACTTCCCCGTCAGCGTGTCGTCTCCAGAACCGTTGCGGTAACCGGCACGACCAGGCTCCGAGCCGCGACCCAGCGCCGGAGGCCGCTGGGGTCGTCAACCAGAACCACGCCATAGCGGAGCCGGACAAATCCTTCAGCCGCCAGCGCTTTCAGCGCCTTGTTGACGGTGGCTCGGGTGACTCCGAGCATGTAGGCCAGCTCCTCCTGCCGACACCGCACGTCATTGTCCGGCGACAGGAACGACAGCAGCACTTTGGCAAGACGTACGGGCACGGACAGCCGCCGCTGGCCGTCCAGAAACTCGAGCAGGTCGTGCGTGCGTCGCAGCGTAACCGCGAGCAGCGCCTTGCCGATCGACGGCTCCCGATCGAACAGGTCGAGGAATGCCCGCTCAGACAGATACAGCAGCTCGACCGCACCCGATGCGGACAGGTCGTGGGTCCTGGGCAGACCGGCAAAGAGCGTAAACTCCCCAAAGCACTCCCCGGGCTGCGGCACCGATGACACGACAAAGGAGCCATCGGTACCGATGTTCCCGGCGATGATGTTGCCGCGCCTCAGGATCGACAGACCGCGCTCGGCATCCCCGCGCTGCTGTATGAGCTCACCGTCCCGGTAGCGTCGTGTTCGGCCGGCGGCCTGCAGCCTCGTCATTACTTTGTCCGGCAGCAGGTCGGTCAGCGTGGCAGCATTGGAGCGCAGGAGTTTCACGGCCTTTCAAAATGTATATTTTTGTACATTCTAGCGGAAGCAAAGCCCGTATGGTTCGGGGACTGCACTTCCTGGGGGCATCATGAAGGTCTACGGCGCAAGCGTTTCCTACTACACCGGTAAGCTCGAAGCCTACCTCCGCTATAAGGGCATCGCCTACGAGCGCGAATCACCCTATCCGGTGCAGCGCGAGATCATGGAACAGGTTGGCTGTATTCAGCACCCGGTTGTCAAACGCGACGACGGGCGCTGGATGACGGACAGTACACCGATGATTCTCAAGCTCGAGACGGAACATCCAGAGCGAAGCATCCTGCCGGAACATCCGGTGGTCGGTTTCATTGCCTATCTGATCGAAGACTATGCGGACGAATGGTTGTGGCGTGCAGCCATGCACTTTCGCTGGAGCTACGAGCATGACCGCGAGCTGCTGTCTCGCATCCTCGCCGATGAGCTGACGACTCATATCAAGCTGCCGAGGTTCTGGCGTCGGCGGATACTCAAGCGGCGTCAGCATCAGGGGTTCGTGATCAACGACGGAGTGACTACGGCAACCTGGGACCACGTGGAAACCGGTTACCACCGTATCCTCGCACTGATGTCCTCGGTACTCGGGCAGCGCCGCTACCTGTTTGGCAACCAACCGTCGCTGGCAGACTTCGGGCTGATGGGCCCCATGCTGCGACACTTCGGGCAGGATCCAACGCCCGCCGAAATCATGCGTGACACCGCACCGCAGGTCATGGAGTGGGTTGCGCGCATGTGGAACGCGCAGGCGCACGTGCAGGCAGAACCGGGTTCGTTCGTGTCCGCGGTCCCCGAAGACCTCAAGCCGCTGCTGCAGGAAGTCTGCGAGACCCACCTCGTGCAGCTCATCGCAAACGCGGAAGCCTGGCAGCAGAAGCAGGAAAAGTTCGCCATGACCGTTCAGGGCTGCCGCTACCAGAACCTGCCCGTTTCCCAGTATCGTGTGTACTGTCTCGAGATGCTGCGGGAAGGGTTTGCAGCCCTTGATGCGGACGCGCAGAACACGGTTCGCACGCTGCTGCCCTTCGAAGCTGCGCGGGTACTCTGGCAGCAGGAACCCGCGGCGCGATCCGGCTACGACGAAGCGCGGCAGGCCCCGTTCAACCAGGCAATCAACGTCTTCACAGGTGCCGTACCCGCATGATCCGATCCCCCGCTGCAATACTGCTGACGCTGCTGCTCACGAGCCCGCACGCGTCCGGCGCGGAAGACGGCTCGAGCGCCGAGCCGACCCAGCTCCTCTGGGGTGACACCCACCTGCACACGAACAATTCCTTTGATGCTTTCCTGAACGGCAACAAGTCGGTGACGCCGGACGATGCCTACCGCTTTGCCCAGGGCGAACCGGTAGTGCACGCGTACACCCGAACGCGTGTTCAACTGGAAACCCCGCTGGACTTCCTGGTCGTATCGGACCACGCCGAGTTTCTCGGCGGCATCAAGGACATCTACTACGACGGTATCGGGCTCGAGGATCCCGGACCGATCGAGCGGCTCGTGTTGTGGTACCGCGAGCGGCAAATCAGAAATGCAATTGACAGCGGTAACGGGCAGGAATACTTCGGCAACGTGCTGCCGAAGCCGGCTGACCCGAGGATGGCTGCACAGACCTGGACTGAAGACCTGCAGCAGATACCACCGGGGGCCGAGGCTTCAGCGCGGAATGCCTGGAACCGCCTGCTGGAAACCGCAGACCGGCACAACGAGCCCGGCACCTTCACAGCCTTCGCTGGCTGGGAATGGACGTCCCAGCCCGGGGGCGCCAACCTGCATCGGGTCGTCATCACCGATGCGGACCTGGAATCTGGCCGGGGGTTCCTGCCGTTTTCGTCCACCGAAAGCCCTTTCCCGGAGGACCTGTGGGCCTGGCTCAGCGATACCGAGCGCGCGACGGGCGCCCGCTTCCTGGCGATCCCGCACAACCCGAACGTCAGCAAAGGCCTGATGTTCGACCGTGAAACGCTGCGCGGCGCAGCGATCGACAGTGACTACGCGGAGCGACGACTGCGCTTTGAGCCGATTGTCGAGGTCACGCAGATCAAAGGCGATTCTGAAACCCACGAATCGCTGTCACCGGACGATCCGTTCGCCGAGTACGAAACCTACAGACACTACCTCTCGATCGCTAAGGAAGAGTACGTGGTGCAGTCCGGCGACTACGTCAGATCTGCATTGAAAACTGGACTCGCCATCGGCCAGGACATCGGCATCAACCCGTTCAAGCTGGGGATGATCGGCTCTACCGACTCACACACCGGCCTTTCGACCGCGGAAGAGCCGAATTTCTGGGGTAAGTTTGCCTTCGACTCGATCCCGGAGAACAAGAGCGGGGGCGCTCTGGGCGCCGCTTCCGGATGGGATATGTCCGCCGCTGGTCTAGCAGCCGTCTGGGCAACGGAAAACAGCCGCGCTGCCATCATGGACGCCATGGCGCGGCGCGAGGTGTATGCCACCACCGGCACCCGTATCCGGGTGCGATTGTTCGGGGGCTGGCAGTTCACGGCAGCTGACCTCGCCGACATCAGCACTGCGGGCTATGCGAAGGGCGTGCCCATGGGTGGCACGCTGACGACCAGCGAAGCGACGGGGGCCGCGCCAACATTCCTGATCTTCGCCGGTCGAGATCCGCTCGGCGCAGGCCTGGATCGGATTCAGGTCATCAAGGGGTGGATCGATTCTCAGGGCAACACAAAGGAGCAGGTGTTCGACGTCGCCTGGTCGGGAGAGCGTCGGCTGCAGGCGGGCAAGCTCCCCGCTCTGCCGGACAGCGTTGATCGCCGTACCGCTCAACGCACCGGCGACGACGGGGCCGCAGAGCTGTCCTCGATCTGGACCGATCCCCAGTTCGACCCGAAGGTACCTGCCTTCTACTATGTGCGGATACTCGAGGTTCCAACGGCCCGCCATTCCCTGCTGGACCGGATCGCTCTAGGCCGGGAAAACGCGGAAGACTATCCCGACGTGCTGCAGGAACGCGCCTACACCTCGCCGATCTGGTACGCCCCGTGACAGGCGGTCCTGCGGCAGGATTCGGACGAACACCGCTCATCGGGCTGCTGCTGAGCGGCGCGCTGCTCCTGTCCGGCTGCGGCCAGGAGCGTAAGCCGCCGGCGGTTGCCGACCCCGCCTTTCTCGATCCCGTCACGGGCACGGTAACGCTCATCGATACGGCCCCGCTCGAAGAGCGCATCAGGATCGAAGAGAACGTCGGCATTACCCTGCGCGACGGCACTCGCTTATCGGCGCGCGTCTTCCGACCTGCCGCAGCGGGTGCCTACCCGGTCATCATGGCCTTCACTGCCTACGGCAAAGACCGCGGGCCGTTACAGTACCCCGCAGTGCTGAACGTCGGCACGGATCCAGACTTCGATCTGGGCAAATTTGCAGTGAGCGAATGGACCAGCTGGGAGGCCCCGGATCCTGCGTTCTGGGTCCCCGAGGGGTACGTCGTTATCTATGTCGACTCCCGCGGCTACGGCGGATCGGCGGGTGATGCCAGCATTCTCAGCCAACGCGACGGCGAGGACTTCTTCGACGCGATCGAGTGGGCGGGGACCCAATCCTTCAGCAACGGCAACGTCGGCCTTAGCGGCGTCTCATACCTGGCGATCGCGCAGTGGGTTGCCGCCAGCGCCAATCCGCCACACCTCAAGGCGATCACTCCCTGGGAGGGCCAATCGGACAACTACCGCGAAGTGCTCTTTCACGGCGGCATTCCCGAGACTGCCTTTACCGCATTCTGGTTGCAGCGGATGCGCTCGCTGGCCCACACCAGCCCCCTGCCGCCGGACTTCATCATGAACTTTGCCCGGCAGCGCCCACTGCTGATGAAAACGCTGCAGGCCCGGTTTCAACCGCCCTCCGGCATCCGGCTGAAGGACATCAGGGTGCCCGCATTGATTTGCGCCACCTGGTCCGATCAGGGGTTGCACACCCGCGGTTCCTTTGAGGGCTTCAAGCAGATTGCATCGGAGCAGAAGTGGCTGTTCACGCACGGCCGGAAGAAGTGGGAGACCTTCTACAGCGCTGAGGCGCTGACAACCCAGAAGGCCTTCTTCGACCACTTCCTGAAGGCGGCGGACAACGGCTTCGACCGCCGCGCACCGGTCCGGCTCGAAGTCCGGGAGAGCCTGGACGCTTACACGGTGCGCGAAGCGCAGGGCTGGCCGCTGCCGGATACCGAGTCGCGCGCCCTCTTTCTGGATGCCACCTCCGGTGAGCTCGCACGCACACTGCCATCAGCGGTCGCGCAGCGGCGCTACAACCCGCGCACGGAGCGCGCCGAGTTTCGCTTCTCCTTCGCCGAGGACACTGAGCTGACCGGCAATATGAAGCTCAAGCTGTGGGTCTCCACCGATCAGGGTGACGACATGGACCTCTTCGTCGGCATTGAGAAACTGAACGCCGCTGGTGAGAGCGTGCCCTTCTACGCTAAAACGGGGTACAGGAAGGGCATGGTTGCCATGGGCTGGCTCCGCGCTTCGCACCGGGAGCTGGACGCCGCACGGTCAACGGCTCTGCAGCCGGTGCTCCTGCACGAGCAGGAACAGACCCTCGACCTGGGCGAAGTTGCTCCGGTGGAAATCGAGATTCTGCCAAGCAGCACGCTGTTCCGGGCCGGCGAAACGCTGCGCGTTATCGTTCAGGGCCGCGACCTGATCGAACATCCGATGCTGGCGCACGCGTACACGGTCAACGAAGGCGCACACATCATCCACACCGGTGGACGCTACGACTCCCACCTGCTGGTGCCTGTGGTTGCACCGACCGAGGAGGCAGCTACCGGAGCCGGCGGCTGAAATCCGTCCGTCTTGAACGCTTTGCAGCATAGGCCAACACGACCCACGACGGCTTCCCCCACTCTGCCGCTGGCGTGCCCATCGTTGCGGAAGTAAACTCCCCGCCAAGCGGCGATTCCCCGCCCCAAGAGATCGCACAGGCATGTTTGACACCCATCTTTGAGACCTGAAGCAGAAGCACGTTTTCAGTCTTGGAGGTAGGTTATGCCTGACCACACCGCGGTCGCCGTCCGCGACCTGTCCTTTTCTCATGATGCCGCCGTCGAGCCTCTGTTTGAGCGGCTGTCCGTGCATTTTCCGGTGGGCTTCACCGGCATCATCGGTGCCAACGGCGCGGGTAAATCCACGCTGCTCAAGCTCATAATCGGCGCGCTGCAACCGGACGGCGGATCCATCGAGGGCGTCGCCGATGCCGTGTACTGCGCCCAGCGAACCGATCACCCGCCGGCGACGCTGTATGCCTTCCTGGATGACTGGAGTGGTGGCGCCTGCGAGCTGCGCGGCCGTCTTGGCGTCGAGACGGACTTCCAGGAGCGCTGGTCCACCTTGAGTCATGGCGAACGAAAACGGGCCCAGATTGCACACGCGCTCTGGCAATCGCCAGATCTGCTGGCAATCGACGAGCCGACGAATCACATCGATAGGTCAGCGCGCAGACTGCTGCTCAATAGCCTCGAGCGCTTTAGGGGCGTCGGGCTCATCGTCAGTCACGACCGGGAGCTGCTCGATGCCCTATGCAGCCAGTGCCTGTGGCTGGAACCCCCGATTGCCCGGGTCTTCCCCGGCGGGTTCTCGCAGGCTCGCGAGCTGAGAGCGGTCGCTCGGGACAGCGCGGTCCGTGAACGGAGCAAGCTCAAGCAAGCGCACCGGCGTCTCAAGCAGGAAGCCTCGAAGCGGCGGGAAACCGCTGCCGGGGAACACCGGGCCCGCTCCAAGCGCGGCTTAGACAGCAAGGACAGCGACGGCCGCGAAAAAATCGACCGGGCCCGGGTCACCGATGGCGGGGCCGGGGGCGCACTGCGGCAGCTCGACAGCAGGGTCGCACGGTCCCAGGCCGAGCTGGACGGTGCAAGGATCGACAAGACCTACGAAACCGGCATCTGGCTGGCGGGCTCTCGCGCCCGTCGGGATACGGTGCTCAAACTCGACGCAGGCGCTACGGACCTCGGCATGGGCCGACACCTGCACTGGCCCGACATCAGCATCAAGCCAGACGACCGTATCGCGATCACGGGTGCCAACGGCACGGGCAAGTCCACCTTCGTGAACTATCTGTTGCCCCGGCTGAACGTGCCGGGCGCTCACGCCATCGTGCTCCCGCAGGAGGTCCCCGCCGCCATGGCTCGAGAACTCCTCGCGCAGGTTCGCACACTGCCCAAAGCCCAGCTGGGCCACATCATGAACATCGTCAGCCGATTGAACTCTCGGCCGGAACGGCTCCTCGACAGCCAGCAACCAAGCCCCGGCGAAATCCGCAAGCTGCTGCTGGCTAGCGGCATGTCGAGAGCTCCGCAGCTCATCGTCATGGACGAGCCGACGAATCACCTCGACCTGCCTTCCATCGAAGCGCTCGAAAGCGCTCTGGTGGACTGCCCCTGCGCCCTGCTGCTGGTCAGCCATGACCAGCGATTCATCGACGGCATCGGCGCCCAAACCTGGCGCCTGGAGCGGAACGAACAGAGCGATTCGGTTCTGGCCACGGAGTAAGCGAGCATCACCAGCGTACTCCGAGGAACCAGACCACTGCTCTGCTAAGGTAACCCCGGCACACCGTAGTTGCAGAAAGCTCGATGGACGGCCAACTCTACACAAGGACCGAACCGGTCCTGCTGCCCCTGTATCCACGGCTCATACTGTCGACGCTGCGAGAGCTCGGCTACGAGGAGCAGCAGATCTTCGCCGGGCTCGATCTGCAAGCAAACCAGCTGCAGGATGAAAACTATCGGCTCACCATCGAGCAACACGAGCAGTTCATCCTGCGCGCGCTGGACCTGACGGGCGATCCCCACCTTGCGATCCGTCTCAACCAGCGGCGCGGCGCCGAGACCGGCAATCTCGCGCTGCTCGCCGTTGCCAACAGCGGTCAGATCGCCAAAGCGCTGGATCTGATTACCCGTTACTTCAAGATCGTCACCCGCGTGTTCTCGATCCGTTCCTTTACGGCGACGGACGAGCAGGCGGTCATGCACATCGATGTCCATGTCGAGCATGAGCTGGTGATCTACTTCGCCATCAGTGCTTTCGTGCTGTTTCTCGATCGCTTCTTTCTCGACGCGCTGAACCAGGCGCACCTGGTCCGGCGGGTGGCGCTACCGGTCCCGCCGCCCGCCGGATTTGAGGTGGTCAACGCTCAGTTTCCGTTCGAGATGGCCTTCGATCAAAGTGCTGCAAACGTGTCTTTCGACCGCGAGTTGCTGGATCAGCCGATGCAGCAGGCGGATCCACAGACCGTCCGTCTGCTGCTGGAAATGACTGAGCGCCAGCTTGCCGAAGCAGATGCGGAAACCAGTCTTGTTGGTGCCGTGAAGCTGCTGCTGATCGAGCAGATCGCCGCGCCACCAAAGCTCAACGAAGCGGCCAGGCACCTTGGCCTGTCGCCCCGCACCCTACGACGGAAACTGGCCGCCGCAGATACGACCTATCAGACCCTGTTGGACGGTATTCGGCTCAAGATGGCGCTCCGACTGCTCAAAGAAACGAAGAGCCCGCTGGCCGCGATCGCTTATGAGCTCGGCTTCAGCACGGCATCCGATTTCGGAAGGGCTTTCCGAAAGTGGACGGGACACTCACCTTCAACCCTGCGCAACCGCTGAGACATTGGCCAGATTTGCATAGTCATTGGCCGTCCTCACGCTTCCTGCCCCTGCCTCTCCGCCCTAGCATTTCCACCCGTCCGGGACAGCAGGCCGCGGAACCGGAAGAGAGAGCAACCAAGACACCAACTTGAAGCAGGGAAGAACTGATGGACCTCCAGATTCAGGGCAAAACAGCAATCATGGCGGGCGGTAGTGCCGGTATGGGCAGGGCAACGGCCGAGCGCCTGGCGGAAGCAGGCGTCAACCTCGTCATTTCCGCACGCCGGGAAGAGCGGCTGCGCAAGGCAGCAACGGAGATTTCGGCGAAGTACGGCACGTCAGTTACGCCCGTCGTGGCCGACTCCTCGACGGTGGACGGGCGGCAGGCGCTGTTCGATGCCTGCCCTGATCCCGATATCCTGGCGATCACCATCAAACCACCGGCCCCGAATGGCGACTTTCTCAAGGTAACGCCGGAGCAGTGGCGGGAATCGATCGATACCGCCCTCATCGGGCCTATCGAAATCATGCGGCACTACATTCCAGGCATGAAAGAGCGAGGCTGGGGCCGTATCGTGAACATCGCCACCTTTTCGGCGAAGAACCCGATGATCTGGCGGCTCATGTCAGGCCCCGCGCGCTCGGCCCTGATCAACTACACCGCCGGCGTCTCTCGCGAAATTGCGCGCTTCGGCGTGAACATCAACAACGTGCTGCCGGGCATGTTCCAGACCGAAGGGGCAAGTGAAATACTCACGGACTACGCCGAGGCCTTCGGTCTCGAACCGGATCCTGCGGTTGTACGTGCGCATTTCCAGGAGCACAACCGGATACCCGCCGGTTTCGTGGCCAACGCCGACGACCTGGCACCGATGGCCGCCCTGCTGTGCAGCCCGCTGTCACGGTTCATCGTCGGGCAGAACATCGTGATCGACGGCGGGCAGCACTTCTCCCTGTTCTAGCAGCGCGCCAACCCGGAGGCAGCCTTGACCAACATCAGACTCTACGGGCTTCGCATTTCCTACTACACGGGAAAGATGGAAGGGTATCTGCGCTATAAGGAGATACCCCACGACTTCGTCGTGCTGAATCGGAAGCTGATCGGGCGCTTGAAAGCAGAAACCGGCGCTGCGCAGATGCCGGCCATCGAGCTGCCCGACGGCCGCTTCATGACCGACACGACACCGATGATCGCCTGGTTCGAAGAGCAGTACCCCGATCCGCCCGTGATCCCGAGTGACCCCGTACTTCGCGCCTTGAGCTTTCTGATTGAAGACTATGCAGAAGAGTGGCTCTGGCGGCCGGCCATGCACTACCGGTGGAGCTACCGGACTGACCGCCTGCATCTGGCGAGGAAGATCGTCGATGAGCTGATGGTCGACGAGCCGCTGCCGGGATTTCTGAAACGCGCGTTCATACGCCGTCGCCAGCACGTCGAGTACGTGAAGCAGGATGGCGTAGATGCCAACACCTGGGCCCACGTGGAGTCGATCTACCTGAACACGCTGGATCGCCTGGAGCGGATCTTTGCGGATCGACCCTTCCTGCTGGGTGATCGTCCGACCCTGGGTGATTTCGGCTTTTTTGCTTCGATGTTCCGCCACTTCTCGCAGGATCCAACCGCCTCGGACCTCATGCGGCTGCGCGCGCCCGGGGTGTTCGCCTGGCAAGCCCGCCTCTGGAGCACCCGCGCCAGCAACCTTAGCGGCAGCGAAGTCGCCGGGCTGCCGGCTGACCTGCACTCAATGCTCGACGACATCGGCAGTGGCTACCTGCCGTACCTGAATGCCAATGCCCGCGCCTGGCAGCAGAGCCTGAAACGGTTCGATCCCGTCATCCAGGGTGTCCAGTACCGGGCCGTGCCCGTGTCGCAGTATCGGGTCTGGTGTCTCGAGCAGCTGCAGCGACGGGTGCGCGAAGTCCCCGAGAGCCGCCAGAGCACGCTCGAACAGATCCTTACGGACCGCGGCTGCTGGGCGCCGCTCTTTGAGATCGCTGCTCCCGCCTCGCGCTATGACGAAGGCAACGAAACGCCGTTCCGTGGCCGCAAGGTGCACTACCAGAACCGCCGGGACTGAGCATCCAGCGACTTCTGGCGGGCCGAACTGCATAATCAGCGCCTGCTACCAGCGGGAGTCGCGCGCATGTCGATACCAGCCATCACCGGCGGCGTGATTGACCTGATGATGGAGATCCCGACCGGAACGGCTGGGATGGGCATGAAACAGGCACGGGCGCTGACCCGGGATCAGGGGACCGATGAGTTCTCGCACCACCCCGCCCAGTACCTCTTTAAAGATGCCGGAGATCGGATGTCGACGGCGCAGGATCCAGACGCCATCGTCGCGATGATGGATGCGTTCGGGGTAGCCACGGCGCTGATCGCGGTCAACCCACGGAAGCCAGAAGGCGCGCTCGAACTGTTCGAACGATATCCGGCCCGCTTCATCGGCGAAGTCGGGGTGGATCCCAACCAGGGCATGAAGTCCGTTCGGGCCCTGGAAGCCACGGTCAGGCTGCACCGGAACATCGTCGCTGCCTCCGCTGCCCCCTGCCTGCTGAATCCCCAGGTTGCGATCGATGACCGGAAGTTCTACCCGCTTTACGCCAAGTGCTGCGAGCTCGAGATACCCATCAATATGCTGGTGGGTGTGCCGGGCCCACGGGTGCCCTATCGCTGTCAGCATCCGGGCCTGCTGGACGAGGTGGCGTACTTCTTTCCAGAGCTGAAGGTGGTCATGCGTCACGGCGGTGATCCCTGGACGGATCTCTGCATCAAGTTGCTGCTGAAGTGGCCCAATCTCTACTACTCCACGTCGGCCTGGGCACCGAAACACTACCTGCGCAACATCCTCGAGTTCGCCAACAAACGGGGCAGCGACAAGGTGCTCTTCGCGGGCTACTTCCCCGGCATCTCTTATGAGCGAATCTTCCGCGAGCTGACGGACCTCCCGCTCAGCGAAGAGGTCTGGCAGGGTTTTCTCAGGGATAACGCGGTCCGGGTGTTCCAGCTGCAGGGGATTGTGCCAGCGACAACAGCGCAACCCGCTTAGGTTGCTCGCCCCAGGCTGCACGGCTTGCGCAGCTCAGTGGCCGTCGCTAGGCTCGAAGATCGGTTGGGCGCTGGGGCAGGCATGGCATACCGGGTCGTTCAATGGTCGACGGGCAACGTCGGTAAAGGTGCGCTGCAGGCAATCATTCGCCGCAGCAGTCTGGAGCTTGCCGGTCTCTACGTGCACTCGGCGGAGAAAGCCGGGCTCGATGCGGGCACAATCGTCGGTGTCGATCCAACGGGCGTGATCGCAACCAACGACGTCGACGCGATCCTCGCGCTGGATGCGGACGTTGTCATCCATACGCCGCTACCCTCGCTGGTCTACGGGGACGATCCCGATCGCGACGTGCGTGACTTCTGCGCGCTGCTCGCCTCCGGCAAGAACGTGATCACCACCGTCGGCTACATGTATCCGAAAGTGTATGGCCCCGAACTGATGACGCGTCTGGAAGAGGCATGCCGTCAGGGGGGCACCACCTTTCACTCGACCGGCCTCAACCCC
>JBCDGJ010000002.1:0-88185 GCA_038757945.1 Pseudomonadota bacterium | reverse complement strand
TAAACTCGCCCTTTCGATCTGCGGCAGCGCCCCCGCTTTTTATACTGCCCATTTCTCGTTGCGGCAGCGCCCCACGTTTTTTTACTGCCCTTTTCTTGTTGCGGCAGCGCCCCAGTTTTTATACTGCCCGGTTTTCGTTGCGGCAGCGCCCCCACTTTTTATACTGCCCTTTTCTCGTTGCAGCAGCGCCTGCGCTTTTTATACTTACCAATTCTCGCTGCGGCAGCGCCCCCGTTTTTTATACTGCCCATTTCTTGTTGCTGCAGCGCCCTAGCTTTTTATACTGATTGGCGCGTCCGACGTGGCAATCGCATCGTAGAAGACATCGTCGCTGCCGTGCGAGACGTCTACCATGATGCCCAGGCGGTTCATTTCCCGGACCACCGCCTCGCCCAGCTCGCTGATTCCCTCGTGTTCAGCCCCGTTTGAGTCTGTAGCGGAGTCCGCCAGATCGTTGTTGCTCGAATGCACCAGGGTTATGTAGCGCACGCCCTTGTCGAAATAGAGCTCAACGTTAGACAGGTCGTCGCCGATGGGATAACCGTTTTCGATGCCGATGAAGATCGCCCGTTTGCCCTCCTTCTCCAGCGCGTAGGCGTCTTCTGGAGTCAGTGCCAGACCGGCGATATCGGCATTGGTTTCTGTTGATGCAATGACCGCATCAATCATCTGCAGGCTCAGCTCCTTTGCCCGTCGATTGCCTTCGTCGTTGCGAATGTCCTGCGCAACAAAAGCGGCGAAGAAGATGGAATCCAGCCCGCCGTCCTTCATTCTCGGGTAATCGACCTTTGATCCGGTTTCTCTCGGGTCGTGCCGCTCTGCCATGTCGAACCCCGGCTCGATCATGCGCAGCGGGGTATCTGCATGGGTGTCGAGGGTCAGTACCCGGTCGTGGATCTCGAGGGCTCGTGCGATGAGGGCTTCGTCAGTCTCCGCCGTCTGATCATCGGCGGTTGGCGCTGCTGTGCAGGCGGTGAGCGTCGCGATGAGCAGGAAGAGGGCTGGAAGAGTTATGGATTTCCGAAACATGCGTAAGCGCCATTCTGGACAGAAGTTAAGGGACGGTAGTCAGCAGCCGCAGGTGTTTGCGGTTCAGCTGAGTGCCGGTTTGAGCGCAATGGTCTCCCAGCAGCCTTTGAATGCCAAGCCGAAATCGGTAGGTACTGTGGTGCCGGAGCGACACGCCAGTCCCGAGATGGTTCTGGGTCTGGCATGTTGTCACCCCGGGGTTGCGGTTGGGCTCTGTGAATTGCCTCGCGCTAGGCGGCAATCTCTCCGGCGCTCCACTTCAGACCGCGCCGTAGCAGTTCGTAGAAGTCGGGTACGGTCCACGAGCCGCGTTCCATCTTCGGATACACATCGACCATGGGTCTCAGGTCGTACTTCGAGCGCGCATGACCAAGCGTAAGGAACAGCACCGTGCCCTTACCGTACTTCCTCAGATACATGATTGGGTGGTCGCGCTCTTCGACAGTGTCTTCCACAAATCCATCGCACGCGCCTCCCCAGCGCGTCTTGAGCAGCACTTCGACGTCATCGTAGAACTCGGAAACGTAGAGCTCGTCCTCGACGAGCATGGGGTCGATGCCCGCGACCAGCGGATGTTCTTCTTTGCCGGGTTCAACGGTTACCGGGTAGTAGTCAATCGGCGGATGCCCGGTGAACTGGCTGCCAAGCATGTGCATGAACTTTGGCGCGCGGCGTGGGCAGTCAACACCGTTGTCGGTGAATTCGAGAATCGAGTTGGTTGCATGCAGCGCGAACCATCGGTTTCCGGAACTGAGCCACTGTTCCAGTTGCTCGGTTTCCTCATCGGTTGGGACGACATCTACGGTGTAGGTCACCAGCACGTCCGATGCAGTGATCTCGTCGATCTTTGAGTAATCATCCGCCATGCGTACCCTGAATCGCTGGTCTTCGGAGAACAGCTTCAGCATTTCCAGCCGGACGAAATCGATGTCGTGGTATTTGCCCCCGCACACGAAGTAAACGTTGATCGGTTCGGACATATCGTGCTCCCCCAGGATGAATCTTCGGGAGTTTGCCACTAAACCGCGGTGAGGATCCAGGCGCAGCCTTGCCTCTCGAGCCGCTGCCGCAGGTCTCTACTCGGACGCCGTTGCCCTGGGTCTCGCCCACCGCTTTCGTCGATGTGGTGTGGAGAACGTGGCAGGTAAAAGAGTGGCGGGAGAACGTGGCGCGGGATGCTCAACTCACCTGTCGAGGGTGGGCGGAAACGTTCTGCTCGGTTGGGCCGCGGCAGTCTTATGTTGACATATATGCACAAATGAGCAAATATAAGGCGTGGACGCGGACGAAGTTAATGAGCTCGCAGCATTGCTCAAGGCGCTTGGTGAATTCAACCGGCTATCCCTCGTGTACGAGCTGTGCCAGTGCGAAGAGCCCCAAAACGCCATGTGCTTGTGTGAATGCTGCAGCGTTGACGCGTCGGTCGTGTCGCGCCATCTGAAGCTGTTGGAGCAGGAGGGCGTGGTACGGATGAGAAAAAAGGGTCGCGAGCGAAAGTACGCCCTGAATCGCCATGAGGTGGCGGAAAAACTGCGTACGCTGGCAGATCTGATTGAGGGCTGACCCTCGGTGCGAGTAGTACAAGGAAGAAATGGAGAAAACATGGCTGAAGAGAAAGATCAGAGCAAATGTACGTGTGAGTGCGGTAAAAACGCGCCTGGCAACAAGGATTGCTGTGCGGAGAAGACCTGCGCCTGCTGCAAGGACGGCTGCTGCTGCTGAATACGGTGCGCCCGCTGATCACGGTGCGCCGGCAAAGCAGATATCTGTAGATCGCCGGGTCTCGAATTCACTGATACACTAGGCATAGATTGAGCTGTCTACGCTCGTAGACAGGAAGCCATGCGGTCTTTGGTAATGACCGCCACTGACGGAGACATCGTTATGCCCCAGATTACCCTCCCCGATGGTGCCGTTCGCCAGTACGAACAGCCCGTTAGCATCCAAGACGTTGCCGCAGACATTGGCCCGGGACTCGCGAAGGCCGCGCTCGCTGGTACGGTTAACGGCGCGCTGGTCGATACCTCGCACCTGCTCGAGGCCGATGCCGAACTGGCGATCATTACCAGCAAAAGTGACGAAGCGCTGGAGCTTCTGCGCCACGACGCAGCCCACGTGATGGCCCAGGCGGTGCAGGAACTGTATCCGGGTACGCAGGTAACCATCGGACCGGCGATTGAGGACGGCTTTTACTACGACTTTGCCAGAGACGAGCCGTTCTCCCCGGAGGATCTGGAAAAGATCGAAGCGCGCATGCGCGAAATCGTCGGCCGCGATCTGCCGATTGAGCGGGAAGTCTGGGACCGCGATCAGGCCATAAAGGTCTTTCGGGAGATTGGTGAGGACTACAAGGTCCAGATCATCGAAGACATCATCCCCGAGGGCGAGGAAGTTTCAGTCTATCGTCAGGGCGACTGGTTTGATGTCTGCCGTGGCCCACATCTGCCGAGTACCGGCAAACTGCCGAAGGCTTTCAAGCTGATGAAGCTCGCAGGCGCGTACTGGCGCGGCAACTCGGACAACGAGATGCTGCAGCGTATCTATGGGACCGCCTGGCGCAGTGAAAAGGAGCTGAAAGCCTATCTCCGTCGTCTGGAAGAAGCAGAAAAGCGCGATCACCGGAAGCTCGGTCGAAAGCTTGATCTGTTTCACTTGAGCGACGAAGCGCCCGGGTCGGTCTACTGGCACCCGAAGGGCTGGACCCTGTTCCGGCAGCTACTGGATTACATGCGCAAGCGCCAGGAAGAAGCAGGCTACGTTGAGGTGAATACGCCCGACGTGATGGATCGCAGCCTGTGGGAAACATCGGGCCACTGGTTCAACTACCGGGAAAACATGTTTTCGACCCAGACCGAAGACGAGCGGGTCTTTGCACTCAAGCCTATGAACTGTCCCGGGTCGGTCTCGATGTTCGCGCAGGGATTGAAGAGCTACCGCGATCTGCCCTTGCGCATGGCCGAGTTCGGAAAGGTCCACCGCTACGAACCGTCGGGCGCATTACATGGGCTCATGCGGGTGCGTCACTTTACCCAGGACGATGCGCACATTTACTGCACCGAAGCGCAGATGGAGCAGGAGTGTGTCGACGTCGTCGCCCTGGTGCTCGACATCTACAAGGATTTCGGCTTCGAGGATGTGGTCATCAAGCTGTCGACCCGCCCGGAGAAGCGAATCGGTAGCGATGAAGTCTGGGACAAGCTGGAAGGTGCGTTGAGCAATGCGCTTGAATCCATGGGTCTCGACTATGTGCTGTATCCGGGAGAAGGCGCGTTCTACGGTCCGAAGCTCGAGTTTGTGCTGCGTGACGCCATCGGCCGCGACTGGCAGTGCGGTACGCTGCAGGTCGATATGAACCTGCCCGAACGGTTTGATATCTCCTATGTCGATGAAAGCGGCGGCCGCGACAAGCGCCCGGTCATGTTGCATCGGGCCCTGTTCGGTTCCCTGGAGCGCTTCACCGGAATCCTGATCGAACATTACGAAGGCAAGTTCCCGGTCTGGCTGTCACCGGTGCAGGCTGCGGTGCTGAACATCACGGATCGTCAGGACGACTACGTCGACAAGGTGGTGCGTTGCCTTAAGGCCCGCGGCGTCCGGGTCATTTCCGATCTGCGTAACGAAAAGATCGGCTTCAAGATTCGGGAGCACACGCTGCAAGCGATTCCCTACCTGCTGGTAGTGGGTGATCAGGAGATGACAACCGGGGAGGTCGCTGTGCGTACCCGTAGCGGTGAAGACCTCGGCAGTCTTTCGGTAGAGGCCTTTGCCGACCGTGTCGCGCAGGACATCGCTGGACTGAGCTGATCGTCCAGGGGGTTCGAGTCGCGGAGTTGGGCACCAATGCTGGTGCCCGATATCGATCAGCCCCGCGCATCGCGACTTAGCTGAGCGTCTTGGTGCGGTTGCGAGCGGTCAAACTGCGGGAGGCCGCCGGCAGCCTGGCTGTGTAGAATCGGCGGCGTCGTCCCAAGCGTTCGAGCCTGCTATGCGCCACGTTTCTCTTGTGCTCCTGGGTTGCCTTCTTGCCGGCTGCGATACACCGCAGCCGCCTGGCGGATCCGATGCAGTAGCTGCCTCGCCGGGGCAGGCTGCGCCGCCGGCTCTGGAGGTGCTGGCCACCGGCGCGAACATTGCTGGTGCCAACGGTATCCACTTTGGGCCGGACGGCCTGCTCTACGTCGCCTCTGTGATCGGCTCCGATCTGACCGTCCTGAATCCGGATAACGGTGAAGTGGTCCGACGGCTGACCGCGGACGATGGCGTCATTGGGCCCGATGACGTGGCCTTCGCCTCCGACGGATCGTTCTTCTGGACGTCGATCCTGACCGGTGAAGTCGCCGGCTTTGATGCGGCTGGGAACCGGGTGGTTGCCGCCCAGCTCCCGCCTGGTCCAAACCCCGTAACCTTCTCCGATGACGATCGCCTCTTCATTTCCCAGTGTTTTCTTGGGACCAACGTCTATGAACTTGATCCGAAGGGCGTCGAGCAGCCGCGTTTGATTGCCGGTGACCTTGGACCCGGGTGTGGGCTCAACGGCATGGACTGGGGTCCCGATGGGCGACTGTACGGACCGCGATGGTTTGTTGGTGAGGTGATCAGCTTGGATGTCGACACGGGAGAGCGCCGGGTCGAGGCGACAGGCTTCGTGACACCTGCCGCCGTGAAGTTTGACAGCGCGGGTGTACTCCACGTGCTGGACACGGGGGCGGGAACGGTTGTTCGTCTCGGCGATGATGCGAGAGAGGTGATTGCCACCCTCACGCCCGGACTCGATAACTTTGCCTTCGATGCGGACGATACGGTGTACGTTTCGAGCTTTACCGACGGTTTTGTAAAGCGCGTCAATGCTGACGGAACGCAGACGACCCTGCAGCCCGGCGGAATGGCCCACCCCGGCGGTATTGCGATGATCGGTGAAGTTGTCTGGGTCGCTGACATCCACGCGATTCGTGGTTTCGATCGCAAGAGCGGAGCTGAAGTTGCAACGCAGCGCAACGTCGTGGGTGTCGGCGAAATGGGCGGTGCAATCAACCTCGCGGCCGATGGCGAGCAGCTCATACTGACCTCGTGGTTCGATGGCGATGTTCGGGTCTGGGATCCGCAGGCGCAACAGCGGACGGCGCACTTCACGAACCTGGCTCAACCGGTTGCCGCGGTGAGGTATGCCGGAGGTGTTGCTGTTGCGGAGCACGGTACCGGTAGCGTGACCCTGCAAAGCTCGGATGGCGCGTCGGTGCTCGTCTCAGAACTCCCGGCCCCGACGGGCCTCGTGGCACGGGGTGATGACCTCTTTGTCAGCGACCGGTCCCGCGGGCAGATCCTCAAGGTTGCAAGCTCCGGTAAAGCACTGCCTGAGCCGGTCATTGTCGCGAGCGGATTGGAATCGCCCGAAGGATTTCTGCTGACCGATGATGGGCTGGTGGTTGTCGAAGCAGACGCTGCGCGGGTCGTTTCCATCGACGCCGAAGGAGCTCGCCGCGTGCTGGCAGAGTTCCCCGCGGGTTCGGCAGCCGCCGCTGAATCGCCACCGTCGCAGGTCTTCAACGGCGTGGCGATGGGTCCCGATGGTCATCTGTTCATAACCGGTGAAGCGCAACGTTCGCTTTACCGTGTTGCGCTTCCTTAGTATCGGTTAGCGCTTCGAAGGAAGCGGTGTCTTTCGGAGTATTGACCGGTCTGAGCGCCGTCGCGCGTTGCCGGTGCAGTGTGCGGCGCACACTGCGATGATGCGCCGGGGCTAACCGGCGCGCCGTTCTGGCGGCAGCAGCTCCTGCAGTCGATTGGGCTTGTCGTCCCGCTTTTCGAGCATGAATGCGTCGTACAGTTCGCCGGTTGCGGTGTAGGCCTTGTACTTCAGCTCTGAATCGAAGACTTCAATGACCTGGTACAGCTGCGTGTTTTCCGCGACCCGCTTGGCGTAGTTGCCCTTGTTGATCGGGTACATTTTCGGTCCGCTTACGGACACCACGTACACCGTACCGATTTCCGGGTTGTAGGCCTGCTGATAGCCGGTGGGTACGTTGGTGACGCCGCTGCTGCTACCCAGTGCGCCAGTGCGTGCGTAAGTGTGGTCATGACCGTTCAGGACCAGATCGACCTTGTACTCGTCCAGCACGGGTTTCCATAATGCGCGAAGTTCTTCGTTGTCGCGGTCGAACGCCGGCGAAAAGATCGGGTGGTGAAAGGTGACTATCGTCCATCGGTTCGGATTGCGAGCGAGTGCTCTTCGCAACCAGGGAATCTGCGCTTGCTGGTCCCGATTTGAGTCCAGGGATATGAACCGGACGCCCTGGTAGTCGGTGTAGTAGACGGTCTCTTCGAGACCCTTCGGGGGTTTCTGGATTGGAAAGGCAAACTGGTGGCGCCAATGCGCGCTGACCGTCGGCTCCCCCTCCTTGCGAGGCCGATCGTTCAAAGGTGCTTTACGGAGGTCTGTTCCGATCACTTCCGTTGGGTCGTAGCCGAGTACGGCGTTCGTGCCTTCCGCGCTCACGATTTTGCCGCCGTCGTACTCGAGGGTCGCCGTGCCCGCCTGGTCGTCCTTTGCGATGAGTCGATAGAGCACTTTGCCGTCTTCGTTCTTGAGCTCGGCGAAGTCGACGACGACCGCGACAGCGCTGCCGTCCTTTGCGGTCCAGTAGCGCTCGTTGCGCGGTCCGGCGCCTGCCGCGTAGTACTCATGATTACCCGGTGTTGCGATGACCGGGATTGTGCCGTTTACCCATGCGGGTCCCGCGTGCCAGCCGCCCCATTCCGCGTCACGGAAGTGCGTGTTGATGAGGTCGCCGGCGTGGAGCGAAAACGCGGCTCGGGGAGCTTCGCGAAACGCTTCCCGAAACACTCGTGACCAGTGCATCCGCACGTCATTCTGTGCATCGCCAAAGTAGATGAAGCTGAAGGGTTCCGGGCGTGCGGACGCGGTTCTGAAGTGCAGGTACTCGCTCCAGTTTTCACCATCGCCCACGCGGTACGCATAGAGCGTCTTCGGCGTCAGATCCTGGAACGTCAGCGAATGATAGTGCGCTTCGTTGAGATCGCTTTTGAACAGCGTGGTTGTCGCTTCAAAGCGCTCCGGTTCAAGCGCGTAGCCGTTCGCGTTCGCGACGGCGATTTCTGCGACTGCTCTTTTGACCGACGTGTCCGTTCGCCAGGTGACCGATTGGGTCGTGGCGGGATCGTCGCTCCAGCTCAGTACGATTCGCTCCGGTGCAGGGGAAGGCGAGTACTGCTGTGCGGGGCTGTACCTGGTGGGTTGCCAGGAGTCTGTGTGTTCCCGTGAAGCCGCTACCGCCGGCATAGTGAATAGAAGACCCAGTAGGAGCAGCCGACCAACCATCCGTTCTTTCTCCAATTGTGCATTGCTGTTTTGTGTTGAGGGCGCTGGCATGAGTCAGACCTGCGGGGCGGCAGGGTCGCCTGGGGGCTCGTGGAGGCGCCGTGCGGCGCTGAATTCTGACAGAAAAGCGCTACAGCCTTGAAGTGCCTCCGCGGACTGGCTGCGTCATGATTCCTCCTGTCTGGTGAAAATCCGGGAGCTGGCGCGCAAGAATCACCGAATGATATGTTATAACGTATTGCGCTTGGAAGATGCTCTTCGCAGACTGCGGAGCGCTCGGCTGAGCGGCCCGCGACTCGTTTTCAAGGGCGCCAGCTGCAGCTGCGAGTGTGTCTCGCAGATCTGTGGTTGACCGGTGCTCTGGTTGAAAGCCCCAGTCGGAAACCCTGGACCCAAAGCCTGGTGGGGGACCCCATGCCACAACTCAGCTTTGCGGACTGCGAGGCGTTGCTCCGCGTCCTCGAGGCCTGTTCTCATCCGGACGCGGACCTCCAGAACGTTGCTGATCGTCTCCGCGGGCACGTTGAGCAGGCGGTGGCGAGCACGGTTTCCGGCGATGCGACGCGCGAACGAGATCAATCCCCCAGTCATCGGCTCGCACGCTCGGGTCATGCACCCTGCACGTGTGTACTTCCTGCAGACCCTCGGGGGCACCCCGTGAACCTCAGGAAGATCGGCCCGGTTTCAGGTTGTATCAGCAGCTCAAAGCGCTGCTCGAGGGCAGCCCACTTCGTGACCTGGTGCAGATCGAGCCAGCGTCCTGTCTCAGTTTGTGCCCGCGCCCCTGCGGAATCGCGCTTACGTCACCTGGCGCCTGGACCTACCTGTTCGGAGACCAGCAGCCCGGTGAGACAGCTGAAGAAATCCTCGAGTGCCTTTCCACCTACGTGCACACGAGAGATGGACTGATGGAGCGTTATCGACCCCCGAAAGCGCTTCAAGCCAGTGTGCTTGGGCGTGTACCCCCGGGCCCCGGTGGGCGCTGATGACCGCTCTGCTTCGGGTTCGAAACCTCGCTCTCGGGTATCCCGATCTGACGCTGTTCCGTCAGCTTTCCATCGACATCGAAAGCGGAACAACGCTTGCTGTGCTGGGGGCAAACGGCTCGGGTAAGAGTACCCTCGTTAGAGCCCTGCTTGGCTTGATCACGCCGCTTGCCGGGCAGCTTGCCTGGCCCAATGGTCGCCCCCGTGAGATTGGCTATCTAGCGCAGATGAGCGAGTTCGACCGCCGTTTTCCGATGCGGGTGTGGGACCTTGCGGCCATGGGAACATGGCGAGGCTCCTGGCTCTGGGCGGGCCGCGATCGCGAAGGACGCCGCCGGGTCGCCCAGGCACTCGATGAGGTCGGCATTCTGGCCTTAGCCGATCGGCCACTCCATAGCCTGTCGACCGGACAACTTCAGCGTGCACTCTTTGCTCGAGTGATCATGCAGGATGCCCAACTCATCCTGCTGGACGAACCCTTTGCTGCGATTGATCAGCAGACAGAGGAGCATCTGCTGTCGATCATCAGTCGCTGGCGCACCGGCGGGCGGGCGGTCGTTCTGGTCGTCCACAATCTCTCCTCCGTGCTGAACCACTGCAGTAATGCGCTCCTGCTCGGTGGCGGTGATCTGGTGCTTGTGTGCAGCGCCTGGGGCTATGACGTGCAGATTGGTCCCTTCACACCATCCGATAAGGAGAACTGAATGAATACGCAGCAGAAAGTCCCGGTGACGATCCTCACTGGCTTTCTTGGCTCCGGCAAGACGACCCTGCTCAATCGGATCTTGAGCGAGGAGCACGGTAAGCGCATTGCAGTCATCGAGAACGAGTATGGCGAGGTTGGGATTGATCAGGCGCTCGTCATCGATGCAGATGAAGAAATCTTCGAAATGTCGAATGGATGCATTTGCTGCACGGTGCGCGGTGACCTGATCCGGGTGCTCGGTAACCTCATGAAACGTCGCGACAAGTTTGATTACGTGCTGGTTGAGACGACGGGGCTTGCCGACCCCGGTCCGGTTGCTCAGACGTTCTTTGTGGATGATGAGATCCGAGAAGAGTTTTTGCTGGACGGGATCGTTACGCTGGTCGATACCGCACACATAGAACAGCAGCTCGGCCGCAGTGGTGAAAGTACCGAGCAGGTTGCCTTCGCAGACGTACTGGTGCTGAACAAGACCGATCTGGTCGACGATGAGCGACTCGATGGCCTGGAAACCCGGCTCAAGGAGATGAACCGGATGGCGAGTGTCGTGCGTACGGAACAAGCGGACGTACCGGTCGACACCGTTCTGAACCTCGGCGCCTTTAATCTGGACGAAGTGCTCGAGCGCCGTCCAACCTTTCTCGAGCCGGAGTATCCCTTCGAATGGACCGGCGTCTATGCGCTCGAGCCTGGCCGCTATGAGCTCAACCTGGCAGAAGGGCCCGATCCGTCGATGTCGCTCGTCGTTCGGTTTGATCAGGGCGTCGATGACGCTGCGCTCCGGGAGGGGGCAGAGTGTTGCGTCAGACGGTATGCGGAGCCAACGGTCCCCGTGCAGCCGGGAGAAGAGATTTCCATCGGCCAGCACGTAGAGCTCGCGCTCAGCGCGTCCGGACGCAAATCGTTTTTCCTGGATGTCGACAGGCCAACGAGCGTTGGACTCTACGCCCAGCACACCGCCGAAGAATTCGATCTGCAGCTGTCTCCTGCGGGTGGGGCGCCCTTGCTGCAACAGGTGGAACGCACCTGGGTTGCGCAGCACGAACATGACGACGAAGTTGGCTCAATCGCAATCGAGCGGGATGGTGATGTTGATCCGGACAAGCTGAATGCCTGGCTCAGCGAGTTGCTCCGCGAGCGAGGCGTAGACATCTTTCGGATGAAAGGCTTCATCAGCATCGCCGGTGAGCCAGAACGCTTTGTCTTTCAGGGTGTTCATATGCTTTTTGACGGCCAACCGGATCGTCCCTGGGGGGATTCGCCGCGGCGCAACCAGCTCGTTTTTATTGGCCGCAATCTTGATGAAGACGGCATGCGACAAGGCTTTGAGGCATGTCTGATGTGAAGTCGATCCGAGCGGAGGGTGTGCTTCGCCGGGGTTGGTCTGCTGCGGTCGGTGACTACGCCATTGCCGGCGGTTGGACAGCCGGTGGCGATGAGCTGGTCGTCTGTGACGCCGCCGGGAGCGTGCACTCCTTTGAGGGCAAGTCCGGAACCGGGGTCTGGTCGAGGTCGAACGTTCACGACGGCGGTGCGCTGGCGATGGCAGTGAACCCGCCGGGTACCTGTTTCGCCACGGCCGGACAGGACGGGCGGGTGCTGATCTGGCAGGCGACTGAAGGTCCTGCAAACCGGGCGGTCGATGTTGCTGAGGGCTGGGTTGACCATGTGGCATGGTCTTCCGACGGTCAATGGCTGGCCGCCTCCGTTGCCCGCCAGGTGCGCGTGTTTGATACCGAGGGGCGGGAAGTCTGGCGTACCGAAGACCAGCCCAGCACCGTTAGCTCGATCGCGTGGTCCAGCTCCGGAGAGCTCGCAACGGCGTGCTACGGTCGTGTGGCTTTCTTTGATGCTTCGACGGGAGTACTTCGCCAGAAATTGGAGTGGAAGGGCTCCCTGGTATCGATGGTGCTGAGCCCGGATGGTGATATCGTTGCCTGCGGCAGCCAGGACAACTCGGTGCACTTCTGGCGTCGATCTACCGAAGACGAATACATGATGTCTGGCTATTCCGGTAAGCCGTCGGCACTGTCGTTTGATTCTACCGGTACCCTCCTGGCTACTGGTGGGGGTCAAGCGGTGACAGTCTGGAACTTTGAGCTCGGCAGTCCTGCTGGTACCCGGCCTGGCTCACTGGAACTACATGTCAAAACTGTTACGACGCTCGGTTTCGAGCGGTGTGGCATGCGCTTGGCCTCGGGCGGTCGCGATGGTGCAGTGATCGTATGGTCACTGCAGAAGAGTGGCGAAGGTGATCCCATAGGCGCCGCGCTGCTCGATGATCTCGTTGCAGGGGTCCATTGGCGGCCGGACGGGCGCGCGCTTGCAGCGCTTGATGCGCAGGGCGGTGTAACAGTCTGGCGAGTGCGATAGTCACGATGGTGGCGCCTGAGCCGGCGGGCCGACGATCCACTTCCGTCGGATCAACAGAGCTCGCTTGTTGACTGAAACGATGGCGCTCTGGCGCAGCGCAGCCATTGGTACCGCATTGCACACCGCGACCGTACGGAACAATTTCAACTTGACGTACCCGAGCGAGACGCGTTTATCTGTGATCTGCCGTCGAAGACTCAAGCTCGAAAGGACAGGCGCAATGGGGCGACAGTTTTTAGATCTTTCCATCCCGATCGAAAACGACGTTGCGTCCGACCCACCTGGCCTCGAACCGAAAGTGCGCTACTTCCGACACCAGGAAACCCATGGGCAGCTGCTCCCGTTTTTTCCGGGTTTGACGGCATCGGATCTGCCGGACGGCGAGAGCTGGGCCGTGGAAACGCTGAGCCTCTCCACCCACAACGGAACGCACATGGACGCGCCGTGGCACTTTCATTCCACCCAGGACGCACAGCTGCCTGGCGGGAAACGGCCGGCGATGACCATCGATGAGCTACCGCTTGAATGGTGCTTTCAGCGGGGTGTGAAACTGGATTTCACCGATCGGGCTGATGGCTACGTGGTGACGGCTGAAGACGTAGCGCAGGAACTCGAGCGCATCGGTCATGCGCTGCAGCCGCTGGATATCGTTGTGGTCAATACGGCTGCGGGTAAGCGTTACGGAGAGCCTGACTACGTGTCGCGGGGCTGTGGCATGGGCCGGGCGGCAACGTTGTACCTCGCCGAGGCCGGCGTAAAGATTGTGGGTACCGACGCCTGGTCCTGGGATGCGCCGTTTATGCACACGGCGAAGAAGTGGGCTGAACAGCGGGATCCGTCGATTATCTGGGAGGGCCACAAGGCCGGGAAAGACATCGGCTACTTTCAGATGGAAAAGCTGCACAACCTGGAGGTGCTTCCGCCAACGGGATTCACCATGATCTGCTTCCCGGTCAAGATTCGTGGCGCCAGCGCGGGCTGGATCCGCGCTGTCGCGTTGCTTGATGAGAACCCAAGCTGAGTGAAGGCGGGCCCGCGCAGCCGAACTACTGGATCGTTGAGGTTTCCGCGTTGTCCCAGATCAGCATCCGTGCAGGCGTCGGGTTGTAGGCGTTGCAGGGATTGTTGAGCTGCGGGCAGTTCGACACGAGCACGATGACATCCATCTCGGCACGCATCTCGACGTACTTCCCTGCTTCGGAGATGCCATCCTCAAAGGTCAGCTTGCCGTCCGGTGTGACCGGAACGTTCATGAAGAAGTTGATGTTGCTGGTCAGATCCCGCTTCCCCATCTCGTAGTCCGATTCCGCCAGCGCGAGCAGATAGTTGTCGCGGCAGTTGTGCATCGGGCGTTTCTCAAGCGCATAACGGACCTGGTTCGACTCGGCCGCACAGGCACCACCGAGGGTATCGTGGCGTCCGCAGGTATCGGCGGTGATAGTCAGCATCAGGTTGCCCGCGTTCGACAGCAGCCGAGAGCCGGCGGTCAGATAGATGCTGCCCTGTGCCTGAATCGTGTCCTGAGCGCTGTAACGCTCGCCAGGATCGTGGGCATTGTAGAAGAGGGTATCGACTGCCTGATTTCCTTCCAGATCCAGGATCCGGAGCGTCTGACCCTCCTTCATTTCGTGGAGCCAGGGTTCACCGGCGGGGATCGTGTAGTCGTAGACCGCGTCTGCCGGGTTTAAGGAACTCGTCGTATTCAGTGTAGGCATTGCGAAGTGCTCTCAGTACTGACAATGGTAGATGGCGGTGTTCTCGAAGCCGCGACGGTTCTCCGGGCAGCTCGTTCTGCAGAGGTCGTCTTCAGCTGCGGGCGGCGTGCGAAAGATAGTGAGCCTGATCGGCTTTGGCGCCCACTCCGTCGACGGATCCAGGGGGTGGGGGCAGGTGTTGAGCACGATCAGGGTGTCCATTTCAGCACGCAGGTCGACATAGGAACCCGCCGGTGAATTGTCCGCATTGAACTGCATCTCGCCGCCGTCCGTCACGGTAATCTTGCTGAAGAAATTGACGTTGGCGATGAGATCACGGCGCCCCAGGCCCCACTTTCCCATCTCGATTAGAAACAGCCCGCGGCCATCGCGATAGAACGCGTTCCGTGCCTCCTGATAGCGGTTCTCTCCGAACCGTTCCCGCACCAGGCGGGCGTTGCTGATTCCACCGATCGGGTCGTGCCAGCCGCAGGTGTCTTCGACAATCGAGACCAGGATGCGACCCATATCTGAGTAACATACGTGTCCTCGAGTGAGAAAAGCCGTGTGCTGAGCCTTCAGTGTGTCCGCCATGTTGTACCGTTCCAGCTTCTCCTGGGCGTTGAAGAAGAGGGCTGAGCAGTTGCCGCCCCCGCGCGGATCGGTCAAGCGAAGCGCAAAGCCGCGACGCAGCACGAACGACCAGTTGCGTGCACCTGGGAGCAGTTCGTCATAGACCGCGTCAGCCGGATTGCCGTTTTCTGTTTTCATGTAATGGGTTCCTCGGCGGCAATGGTTCGCTGAGAGCGCTGATTGCCTCGAATACCGGCGAAGATTCGTGTCGAGTGCTGGAACTGCAACCTTTGCGTTCTGTCCAGCGCGGTACTCTGCGCTGGGCACTTGCCGGGGTCAACTCTAAGCAGTTGATTGGGCTCCGAGCCATTATTTCGGGTAGCCGCACCTCAAAGGGGTGTGAATCTCTGGGCTCCTCCGCTGGTTGCGCGGGGTGCGAATCCTGGCACTCAGGCCGATGCGCCAGCGGCAAGAAACCGTCGGGTGCGCTTCTTCCGGTTGAAAGCCCGTCGTCGATCGCTTGCGAGTGCGAACAGATAAAAACCGGGAGGGCGCAGAGTACGCCCTCCCAGGGGCCGAATTACGACCTGATGGTTACCAGGCCGTTCAGCAGAGCGTCGAGACCACCGACGACCGAGAGATCACCGACGTTCTCAGTGATTTTCTCGAGGGTCTCGAGCTCTTTGAGACGCAGCGCCACCGCGTTGCTTTCCATCACCTTCGCGGTGTTCAGCAGGGAACGCGTTGCGTTGGTCTCTTCGCGGCGACGAATAACGTTCGCCTGCGCCGCCTTCTCGGCTTCCACCACCTTGCTGAGCAGATCTTTCATATCGCCCGGCAGGATGATGTCCTTGACGCCGACGCTGATGACGCTGAGGCCGATCTCAGCAAATCGCGTGCTGAGGTGCTCTGCGATGTCGCGGTCGATCGCAGACTTGTCCTCCAGCAGCTCATCGAGCTTGCGGGTACCAACGGCCGCCCGCAGACCAAACTGGATCTCCTTGTACAGCTGATCCAGCGGGTCTTTGAATGCCCGCAGGGCTTTGGCGGCGTCGACGTACTGGTAGGTTGCGGTGACGTTGATACGCAGGGCGACCTTGTCCCTGGTCAGAATCTCCTGACCCTGGACGTCCAGCGCTCTCACCCGCAGATCGACGAGCTCCACACTCACGGTGTGGGCAACGTTCCAGTAGGCGTGGAGGCCGGCGTGGAGCGTCTGCCTCAGCTCACCGTCGACATACAGCAGACCCGCGTGGCCATCCGGCACGATCCGTGCGAACACGGATTTGTCCGCGACCGCCAGTGCACGCGCATCCCGGCCGTTGACGAGGCGCCTGGTCAGCCGATCGTTCAGGGCGATGCCCTCTACGAGATCGAAACGTTCCACCCGCACCTGGACAACGCCTCTCCAGTAGAGCTTGCGCTCTGCCGGTCCGAGTATGGCCGCGGCACGGTCGTTCAGATACACCACCGCAACTTCGTCGGCGTGCGTCAGAACGACATGGAACAGGCGTTCGACCTCAGTGGCCTCAGCCTCGACCAGATAGTCGCCGAGCCGGTGCTCGAACACGGCGACCGACAGGTCGAAGCGTTCGACCGAGTAGCGGCGCCCGAGGCCAAAGTACCGATAGGTACCCGGTGCCAGGAACTGCAGGAAGTCTCCGTCCTTGAACAGGAGACCGCGCTCGTGCTTACGCACAACAAACTTCTGGGTGAACCACATGGTGCGTTCTCCTCCTTCTTTGGTGTTTCCGTCCGGTGACGGGCCTTGGGTCAGACGGGGCTCGAGCGCTGGCCGGGCATGCGGTCCATGGCCAGCGTTGCGCTCGAGAATCCGTCGTTCTGCTTCTGCCAGTCGTTTGAGACCGACCACGCTGAATCACCTCCTTTGGGTGCTGTGGGTTGTTAATGGAGCTCGTTCGTCTCACCTCGTGAGCGAACGTCGTCGAGAGAGTGTGCTCGCCGCCACAGGAGTGACGCGGATGAATGGCACCGACTGCTCGAACGTCGTGCGCGCAGGACGGCGGCCTTCCCCCAGCACCTGCACAGGCAGCGCATGAGGGTTGGCGGACGTCGAGCGGGCGTTACGCTGGATCAACCGGCGGATCATTAATCGGCGGCATTCGTGCTGCAGTGCTGCCAGATGGCCCGAAGGCATGCTGGCAGCACCGCCGGCGGCGAACACGGTGAGGCGTTGTCCACGCCGGGGAGCGGATTCGAACCGCAGGCTTGCGCCTTTACCAGGGGACCACTTTGGCTAAGGGGTCGGAAATGCAAGAGTCGAACTTGCGACCGTCAGATTATGAGTCTGATGCTCTACCCGCTGAGCTAATTTCCCGTGGTAGTTAGAGGCTCACGGAGCGCTCGGTACACACCGTGCAATACCGCACTAGTGCGATAGAGGCGTGAGTGCGCCGGACGGAATCAGAATCCGAACCGCAGAGCGTCGTTTGCTGGTCTAACTTCGTTGGTCCGAGTCGGGCTGGAACCGATACAAGCACCGGTGGGTGCGAGTCCTGCGCTGCGGCAGGCGACGGACGGATACGGTTGGGCCGCGCCGTCGATGCGTCGAGCCCGAAGCTGGTGGCCGCCCTCGGAATCGGACCGAGCGGCGCCTGTAGCCAGGGCAGGTAGGCCTGCAGATTCCTACCCGATGGCCAGAGTCTGGCGGAGGCTGTAGGGATCGAACCTACACGTCTATTCAGACATCACGATTCTCGAGACCGATAAGCGCGCCAGCCTTGCGAGCCTCCTTGAATGGAGCGGATACCCGGGTTCGAACCGAGGTCATCTGGTTGGTAATCAGACGCTCTTCCCATTGAGCTATATCCGCGTCGCTGATCTGAAACACTGGATTTGAGCCGGCCGCTGGTTGCTGCGCTACTGCCGAGCGGAGTCCTGTTCCCACTACGACGCGCGTGCTTCAGCCGCTTCGTTACGTTCCGGGCGACGAAACACGACACGCCGACTGTCCTTCACCTGCCGGCTACTGGACCGATGACCCGGACGCTGGCTGGACGCCAGAACCCTTGCCCTCTGCACAGTCGCGCTTGCCTGCGGAGCTCGCACTGAACTGCACTATTCGTTACCTCTCACGGTTGACGACGTTGGTGTCGCGGGGCGCACCACCATGTGTTCTTTCGCGGGCCCGCATTCCCGGCCTTCGCCGGTGCGTAAACCACGCTACTTCCGCGCATCGTTTCACCGCTATCCCCGGCGGTACCGAGGACTACCGGAGGCCGAACATGCCTGGAGTGACCGGGACTACTGTCCCGGCGAAACGCCGTGGGAGCGTTCCTTTCCCGCCGTTGTTGACGGTTAGCAGCGCCAGGCCGCTATTCAGAGCCTCGAGCGATGCCGATGACTCTGAAGCTGGTGGAGAGGGTAGGAGTCGAACCCACAAAGCCCAACCGGGCGCCTGGGCTACAGCCAGGGTAGCTCGCCATTGAATGCCTCTCCGAAACTCAAGCTAACGCTGAGCCTCAATTGAACAACGGTCTGTTTCAAAGACAGCCGCCTGGCCCAATCGGGGTCCGTTAGCCCTTACGTCTGGAGCGGGCGCGCGCACGCGCACGACGGTCTGTCGGCCGCAGCCCTTCGCAACGAAGAACTCCGCCCCAGCGTCTACACGGTTCAAATTGTTAAAGAGCAAATCCGGGGCACAAAAAAACCCCGGAGGTGTGAACCATCCGGGGTTTCTCACTGGGAGTTTTCCTGGAAGGTTCGACGCATCGAGCCCCCCAGGACACCACTCCTTGGAAGGCTAGAACATGGGGCCTCTGCCCTGAACGAAGAGCGAGCCACCGTTCATCAGCGTATAGGCACCCATCACGCACGGGCATACGCCGCCGAGACCAGGGGTCAGAGCAGGCATACGCCAGGGCCGAGTGGCAGCGATTGAGCTACCGAGTTGTCCGGTTTGATGAGTCATGGCGCGGGAGTATACGGGCGGCTGACTGGCTGTCAACACTGAAGTGGACGAAAGTACAGGAAAAGTGAACAGCCGCAGCTAGGGTTTCTGCGTTACCGTGGGTTTGGTCTCGCGAACCGACTTCAGCCAGCGCTCGATGGTCTGCTCCTGGCGGGCGGTGAGATCGAGCGCCCCAATCATGAGTTCGATGGTATCGATGACCCGACCCCGGATCGCCAGGCCGATCTGGTCCGGCGGTGTGGTCAATCCTTCGCCGAAGAGAATCCACGCTGGGGAGACGTTGGTGATCGAAGCGATCACTTCGATCTGTCTGAGATTCGGATTTTTTGGATCCTGAGTCTCCAGCCTGTGCAGCCCGGCCTTGGACAGTTCGATACCACGCCCGCTCAGCAGATTCCGCAGCTCTGCCGGATCCAACCCCGCTCGTTCTCGCGCCACCCGAATGCGCGCGGCAATTCCGTCTTCAGTGGCCATGGTTTTGATCGTTGCTCACCGGCTCTGTCCGTCGCTCCTCATTCTCCCACGAGATCGCTCGGCGAAACGCCTGCCGGTTGCACTCGCCTGCCGGAAATGGGGGTAGTTGGCTGACGCTTCCACTCTCGTCCGGAAAGCACCGCGATACCTGCCGTGGTCGCACCCGTTGACGAATTGGCATCGGTTCTCACGCCTCAGACACGGGTTGTGTTGACTACCGCTGAATCAGGACCGGTGGAGCATGGTCGCCACCTTGCAGGAGATCGTCGGGTGTTGGCTGAGAGAGGAAGCGCCAGCAACTAGCGGTCTGGGTTCTGTTGCGCCGGGGGTAATTCGTGGTGGGAATCGAAGAACGGCACCGGCCAGCTTAAGCTCTTGATCTGAATGGTAGCTACGGTTGGACTTGAACCAACGACCCCAGCATTATGAATGCTGTGCTCTAACCAGCTGAGCTACGTAGCCACGCGAGGCGCGAATTTTGTGCCCCGCCACGATGACTGTCAATTGCTGAACCACGGCTTCGGGACCGGTCCCGAAGCCTCTAGCCGGGAGGAGCGCGGGAGCGCTATGGGGACCAGCGCGGTGTTCGGCGATCGTGGGGGATCCGCCGCAAGAGAGATCTTTGGGGAGGCCACAGATGAACAGCGACCGAAACAGATCACTAGCGCTACCGGCCGGTGCACCCGTGGGCTACATGGAACGCACACGCCTGTTCTACGAGGCACAGGGGTATGCCCGGTCTTACCGCTGGGCACACTTCGAAGACGTGCCGTTTACGCCCCTGCGCAAACCGCTGTCCGAAGCAAGGCTGGTTCTGGTCACCACGGCGAGCCCATTGCGCGAGTCGGCGGCGGCCACCACCGGTGATACGCCTATCGGTGCCACGCTCCTTAAGAAGAAAGCGCTGGCGCGCCGACCGGTGGCCGATCCGCCATCGGCGCTGTACACCGACGATCTGTCCTGGGACAAGGAAGCGACCCACACGCGGGACCTCGCCAGCTATTTTCCGCTTCGTGAGCTCGCAACCCGGGTGGCTGATGGCCGGCTGGGTTCGCTCACGGCAAGCTACTTCTGTGTGCCCACCGAGTACAGCCAGCGACAGACCATCGAGGACGACGCACCGGCGATCCGCACTGGCGCGCTGGAGGAGGGGGCGGATATCGCGCTGCTGGTTCCGCTGTGACCCGTCTGTCACCAGACCGTGAGTCTGGTTGCCCGCGAACTCGAAAGCCATGGGATCACCACGGTGGTTCTGGGATCGGCGCTCGATGTCGTGGAGTACTGCGGGGTGCCGCGCTTTCTCTTCACCGACTTTCCGCTCGGCAACCCCTGCGGACCACCGGGAGACCGGGCCATGCAGGCGCTGAACGTTGGGATGGCGCTGGAGCTGCTCAGCGTGGCTACCGAGCCGCGTACGACTGTTCGCAGCCCGTTTCAGTTCCGCGACGACGAAAGCTGGCGGGCCAACTACGCGCGGGTGGATGACAGCAACCGCGAGGCGCTCCGGGCGGCAGGAGAGGCGCGGCGTCGGCGCCAGGCGTCGAGCTGAGGCGACGGCGCAGCAACGGCGCCTTCATGCTCAGGCGTGCATTGGCCAGAAGGTGAACTGCCCCGGCAGCACATAGATCAGAGCCCCAAGCAACGCGGTACCGCAGACGAGACCGACGCCGGTGAGGCCAACGTTGTAGCGATGCAGGCGGTTGAATTCTGTTTCGATGCCGCCGTCACGCGCGGCGTTGATCTGCGGAATCAGCGCCCATGCGGCAAAAAAGCAAGCGGTCATCGCTGCGGCGAGTACGGTCACCATAAGCACGTAGAGATTCGGCAGCGCTGAGAAGGGAAAGGCCAGCGCGCTGGTGAGCGTGGCCAGCAGACCAAGACCCATGGCGAACCGGAAGTACTTGGGCCAGTAGGCGCGCAGCAGCCGGCCTGCATGGGCTTCCGGCAACGTCCGTTGGAACAACACCGGCAACAGGCTGCCGCCCGCGACGAGCGCGCCCCATCCCGCTGCGATCAGCGCAATGAATGTGGCCAGCAGATAGGCTTCGGTCAGGTGGTACATGTGCGCAGTAGACCGGCGCGATCATCAATCACCTGTCAAACGTCAGGTGCGCTGCGACCGGCGTGTGACACGGCACGTGAACTGCGGGTCCGTGATCCACCACGGTGCGCGGCGACTGCATCGCAGCCGCATCGGGTGTGCTAGTCCCGGGTATCCGCTGTGCCGTCAGTGGAAGGTGAGCCGGGGTCAGCAAGGGTGCTGGCGTCATCAGTTGCCGCGGGCTGCGCGGTGGCTGCCTCTGCGGCGGTGGCCGCTGCTCCATAACGCTGATACTCACGATCGCCGTAGGATTGCTCGAACATCTCCCACAGGGTGATGAAGAGCGCAGCAATGAGCGGTCCGATCACCAGTCCGGTGGCGCCGAACATGGCCAGGCCGCCGAGGGTAGCGAGCAGGATCAGGTAGTCCGGCATACGGGTATCACGCCCGACGAGGAGCGGCCGCAGCAGGTTGTCCACCAGGCCAATCACCCCGATGCCAATGACGATCATGCCGATGCCTTTGATCAGGTCGCCATTGGCGATGAGGATGCCGGCGGCGGGTCCCCAGACCAGTACCGCCCCGACGACCGGCAGCAGGGACAGGATGGCCATGACGACACCCCAGAGAATTGCGCCGTCGATGCCGAGCAGCGCAAACGCCACGCCACCGATGAAACCCTGGATGGCCGAGATGACGAAAGTGCCGCGGATCGTCGCTCGGACGACCTCAGAGAAGCGTCCGAACAGCTGGTGTTCCCGCTCATCGCCCAGCGGCAGGATCTGAACCAGGCGTCGGACGATCTCGTGCCCGTCCTTCAGCAGAAAGAACAGGATGTAGATCATGAGCATGACGCTCACGAAGAGCCGGACCGTGCTCTGGCCGACGGTCACCGCGTTGCCGGCAATCCACTGGCCAGTGACGATCGCCATGTTCGACAGCCGCTCCCGCAGCCCGTCGGGCTCGAGCCCGATGCGCTCCGCATATTCGAACAGGAGCGGTGCCTGATCACGAGCCCAGCGAATGCCCCGGCCGAGATCGATCGAGCCGTCTTCCACGGCAGTGATGAGGCGGGTGACCTCGCCGCTAACGACGACGCCGATCAGCGTCAGCGGCAGCACGATCGCGACCAGCACGAGCAGGATGGTCATGATCGAGGCGACGCCGCCCCGACCGCCAAGCAGCTCGGCGACGCGGTCGTTGAGCGGTTCGAACACCACGGCGAGCGCAATGGCCCAGAAAACCGGAACGATAAATGCGTTCAACAGCCCCAGAAACGCCAGCGTAGTGACGATCAGCAGCGTGAAGAAAAAGACGTGTTCCATCGAACGGCTCATGGCGCCTATGCTAGCGCAGTTGCAAGTTGACTGGGGTGCTCGTCGTGGGCCTGGCCGCTGAACTCACCTTTGATAACCGTTTTACCCGCGCGCTGCCGGCCGATCCGGAAACCGCCAACGAGCGGCGCCAGGTCAGCGCTGCGCTCTATTCGCGCGTAACGCCGCAGACGGTCAGCGCGCCACGGCGGATCGCGGTCAGCGAAGATCTTGCGACCGAGCTCGGTTTCAGCCCCGAGCTGCTCGCGTCCGACGAGTTCCTGGCAGTGATGGCGGGTAACGCGACCTTCGCGGGTATGGATCCGCACGCCACCGTGTACGGCGGCCATCAGTTCGGTAACTGGGCCGGTCAGCTCGGCGATGGCCGGGCCATCAACCTTGGCGAAATCGTGACACCCTCCGGCGCCCATCAGATGCTGCAGCTCAAAGGCGCTGGGCCAACGCCGTACTCCCGGATGGCCGATGGGCTCGCGGTACTGCGCTCCTCGGTCCGTGAGTTTCTCTGCAGCGAGGCTATGCATCATCTCGGCGTTCCGACCACGCGTGCGCTGGCGCTCGTGCTCACGGGGGAGTCCGTGCTGCGCGACATGCTCTACGATGGCAACGCGGCTCTGGAGCCGGGTGCGGTCGTGTGCCGGGTGGCGTCCAGCTTCGTACGCTTCGGCCACTTCGAGTTACCGGCCGCCCGGGGGGACAAAGCGCTGCTGCGTACCCTGGCGGACTTCGTGATCCGCACGGAGTTTCCAGAGCTGCTGAGCAGTGCGCAGCGGGACGGGGAAGCGCTTGGTCCGGAAGACTATCTGCGGTGGTACGCAACGGTGGTGTCGCGCACGGCGCGGCTGCTGGTCGACTGGCAGCGCTTCGGCTTCGTGCACGGGGTCATGAACACCGACAACCTGTCGATTACCGGTCTGACCATCGACTATGGACCCTACGGCTGGCTCGACGACTTCGATCCGGACTGGACGCCGAACACGACTGATGCGGCGACCCGCCGTTACCGCTACGGACAGCAGCCCGCGGTCGCCCACTGGAACCTGGCGCAACTTGCCAATGCGCTCTATCCGTTGATCGAGACGCTCGAGCCCCTGCAGGAAGCGGTGAATGGGTTTTCGCAGCAGTTCAACGTCGGTTATGCCGAGGCAATGGCACAGAAGCTCGGCTTCGCCGAGCCCAGCGAAGCGGTCGTGGCTCTGGCCTCGCGGCTCGAGGCGTTGCTGCCACAAATCGAGACGGACATGACGATCTGCTTTCGCCGCCTCAATACGCTCCCCCTGGTGACCACACCGGCAGCCGCGCTTGCGCACCTCGAACCAGCGTTTTATGCAACGACTGAGCTGACCGGCGCGGTCAAGGCAGACTGGGAAGCATGGCTGGCCGACTACCAGCAGGCAGCAGCCGGGCTCGATCAGGAGGTGCGTCACGAGCGCATGCGCAGCGCAAACCCGGTCTACGTGCTCAGGAACTACCTCGCTCAGCAGGCTATTGATCGTGCCGAGGCTGGTGATTTCTCCGAGTTGCTGACCCTTCAGGCGCTGCTGCGCACGCCGTTCGAGGAACGCAGTGGTTGCGAACGCTATGCGGAACAGCGGCCGGACTGGGCGCGCACCCGCGTTGGCTGCTCTCAGCTGTCCTGTAGCTCCTGACTTCGATCGAGTCCGACGGCGAGCGGTCAGTTGTCCTGATCTGCCGCCGCGAGACGCGTGGTCTGTTCGAACAGCTCGTCCTGTGCAGCGACGAAGGTCGCGGAACTAACGTCTGCCGAAAGGTGGAACAGCGGTGGACGGGAAAGGCTGACGACCTCGGGACGCCGTACGTTCTCTTCGTCCGACAGCATCGGTATCAGATAGCTGCTCAACAGCAGTAGAAGACCCGGGAAGGCGGCGAACAGCCAGCGCCGCCGCGTGTTCAGATGCGTTGCAAGGCTCAGGGTGACAAACAGGGCTAGCATGAGGGACAGCATGCTGATCAGCGCATCGGCCACCCCCTCGATCGCAACGGACTGGGCGTTGAATGCCACTACGCTGACCAGCTCGTTGAGCAGCGGTGTCAGCCCGAGAAACACCGCACCAACGGTCCAGTGGGCACCGAAATGAAACTCACCGCGCAGCAGCCGTGTGATCACGCCCCAGAACAACGTCCAGCCCAGCACCTGAAGCCCGTAGTTGAAGGCTTCGCGAATGGTTGCCTGCAGCGTGTACTCGCGGGCAAAGCCGAAGTAGTGAAAGATCAGGTTGAGGCAGAGGCCGAACAGCGTTGCAAGCAGGATCCAGCCGCCGGAGCCCAGCTGCCGTCCCCACTGACGGCTCGCCGTGTGTGGGATTGCCGGCAGCACTGCGTGCGCGCGATCGAACACCTGTAGCCGGCTGGTACCGATCTCCAGCCGGTCTCCGGACTGGACGGGGCCACCTTCCGGGGGCAGCGGGTGCCCGTTTACGCGGGTTCCGTTTACGGATCCCTGATCACGGGCCCAGTAGCTGCCGTCGTCCTGCTGCTCGATGGTCAGATGGCGCGGATCGACCTCGGGATCGAGCAGTACCACCTCGTTGTCGAACGCACGGCCGATGTGCCAGCAGCGGTCTGCAGGATTTACCCGCTCCCGCTGCAGCTGGCGCTGAAAGCGGCTCTGGATGCTGAACGCTAGTTCCACCCGATACTCTCCAGGAAGCGCGTCAGAAACCGTTGAGCGGTCGTTGCTTCAACCCCTGCGAGGGTGAAATGCGCTGAGAATGCGTCCAGGTGGCCGTGCTCCTCACCGAGAAACAGGACGTCAAACAATCCCTGCAGCTTTTTATAGGCGCGTACGCAGTAGATGCCGCGGCGGTAGCTGTCTGCCGCTGTCCCGGCATCGGCGAGCTCGAGAAACTCGGAGTTGCACCGGTAAGCGGTCACGTCTTCTTTGCCTGCGCGATTATCGGCCTGCAGGCGGGTGCCGCCGATCAGCTTGTGGAAGCGCATGCCGGACAGCTTGAGGGAACGCTGCTGGCCAAAGCTGAAATGGATCTGGCCGGTGTTGAGCCGGGCGCCGAGGAAGACCCGGTTGCCGGCGTCGCAGCTCATCTGCAGCTGCTCCATGCGGGCGTCCTCGTCGCTCTCGTTGCTGCTGCCCCAGCACTGGATGTCTTCGCGGATTTCGCCGGGCACCTGGAAATCGCCCATGGGCTGGCGGCGCCAGTCCCGGGCCAGCAGGTCGTCGTAGCGTTCTTGCTGCCAGGCCTTGAGCTGCATGGCGATCTCTGCGTCGAACTGTTCGGGTTCGAGGCGGCGTTCGCGGTTCAGCAGGGCGCTGACCGCTGCGGCGGGCACCAGAAACGACAGCTGACTGCCTGCGGTTGCCACGTTTACGCCCACGACCTCGCCGGCTTCGTTCAGCCCGGGACCGCCGCTCATGCCCGGATTCAGTGATCCGGAGAACAGGATCTGCGGGGTGAAGCTGTGCTCCACCAGCCCGTTGCTGGCACCGAACACCAGGGTCATGCCGAGATCATGGGGATTGCCGATAGCGTAGATGATCTCGCCCTGTTCCGGGGCTGAACGGGAGATCTCGAAGTAGCGCCGCTCAGGCGCGGCGAGTACCTCGACGGCAGCGGCCATTGCCGGCGTCGTGTCTGCATCCGCTTCTGCACCCGCTATGGCATCGATCGCAACCGCATCGCCCTCGGCCGCAGCGCCGGCTCTGTCCGCTGACGATCGCGCCAGCAGGGCCAGGTCGTTGATCACGTCGAAATCTACGAGGGTCAACGCACCGGTTGAGCCGTCCCGCGCCAGATACTCCAGGTTCCGCGACGACGGTGCGCTTACGTAGCTAGAAACGACGTGATAGTTGGTCACGATCAGGCCGTCGGCGGACACCTGGAACCCGGAGCCGATGGCGCTCTTGCTGCTCGCAGCGCTGGCCACGTCGCGAATCTGGTAGATGAGGTCGTAGGCTTCTGCGAACCGCTCCGTGCTCTCCAACGCCCGCACCTCTGCGGCCAGTGGCAGCAGCAGGGCGCAGAACAAACATCGGATCAGGAGCGTCATTCAGCCACGGTAACCCAGGCGCCGGGGAAACGGCGGTGAAAGCAGCGTCGAACGCCGCCCGGTCCCGTGGGGCTGACGCAGCCCGTTGATCCGCGGACCCCGGAATAGACACAGATTTTACAGTCGGGTGGTCCTGGCTCACGCCGGCGGCTCGTACACTGCGGGTCCCCTACCGGGTAGGCAGAGCGGCGGCTATGGCGAAGTTTTTTGATTCACCGGAAATGCGCGAGGCGATTCGCCGGATCATCCGTTCGCGGATGGTCCTGAAGGGCGTTGAGTACCGGGAGCTGGCGCGGCGGCTGGCCGATCTGGGGGTGGTGCAGCATGAGAGCAACCTTCGCAGCAAGGTCAACAACGGCTCACTGGGCGCGCAGCTGCTGCTGTTCATCCTGATTGCGCTCGACCTGCCGGCATTGGATCTGGCGGAGGTGAGTGGCCTCGTCGAGGAGCTGCGGACGGCACCGGACCCTGCGTCGACGTCCTCGGCAGCCAGCTGACCGGCCCGAACTGCCTGACCAGTGCGCCGTGTCGCAGACTGCGCGCCCCAGACTGTCCGACTGCTTGCAGTTGCCGGCAGCAAACCCTATATACTGGTTACCAGTCACGCGACGGAGAAAGTGAATGGCCCGTGAGCCCCTTCTGAAGTCTGGTCAGACCAGTACCCTTGGCACGCAAACCGCGCTGCCCGCAGAGGTTGCCAGTGTTCTGCGCAACACGTATCTGCTGCTCGGCATGACCCTCGCATTTGCCGCGGCGGTTGCGTTTGTCACCATGTCCATGAACATCGGTCGGATCGGCTTCCTGCCAATGCTGGCGGGCTTCTTCGGCCTGCTGTTCCTGGTGGAGAAGACCGCTGACAGTGCCTGGGGCCTGCTCAGCGCCTTTCTCTTCACCGGTTTTCTCGGCTTTACGCTGGGACCGATTTTGAATATGTATCTAGCGCTGCCGAACGGCGGAACGCTCGTCGGCAGTGCGCTCGGGACTGCCTCGCTCGCCTTTGTCGGCCTGTCGGGTTACGCGCTCGTCACCCGCAAGGACTTCAGCTTCCTGGCCGGCTTTCTGACGGTCGGGTTCTTTGTGCTGATGGGTGCGGTGGTCTGCAGCTGGCTGTTCAACCTGAGCGGTTTCCATACCGCAATCTCTGCCGGTTTCGTGCTCTTCGCGAGCGCTGCGATTCTCTATCAGACCGGTGCAATCGTGAACGGCGGCGAGCGTAACTACATCCGGGCAACGACGACGCTGTTCGTATCGTTCTACAACCTGTTTCTTTCGCTGCTGCAGATCTTCGGCGTCATGGGCGACGATTGACGACGGCCAGCGCTGGCGCACCGTCTACTGGGTGAGGTTGCGATACACCTTGCTCAGGGCGGTCGGCAGCGCTTCTACCTCTTCGATGACCATATATTGCTCGTCCGGGCACATGGTCTTCAGGTAATCGTTGCCTGACCGGTCGACGGTCAGGCAAAAGGTGCGGATGCCAACCGCTTCGGCCTCTGCCAGGGCCCGTGCCGTATCCTCCAGCCCGTACTCGTGATCACCTCGCGTCGGACCGTAGTCACAGTCCTGTGGAAAACCGTCGCTGAGCATGATGAGCAGCTTCATCTGCTGGCCCGAGCGCTTCAGCTTCTCCACCGTATGGCGAATCGCTGGGCCCATGCGCGTGCTGCGCCGCGGCTTCATGGCGGCGATATCGTGCAGCGTCTGGGGCGTGAAGGATTGCCCCAGCTCCTTGGCAACATAGTACTCGACGCAGTCGCGACCGTAGCCGGAAAAGCCGTACACCCCATACTCGTCGCCGAGTTGCTCGAGGGCAGCAGCCATGGCCAGCATGGCTTCGCGCTGGACGTCGATGATCCGGCGCGGCTCTTCGCGCGCTGGCGCAGGATCGCCGGCAGTCCAGATGGGTTCCGGCCCGGCGTCGAGATCCGCGTCCGGGTCGAAGGGTTCCGGCTCTGGCTTTTCCACCGGATCGTCTGTGGATGCCGATAGATCCACCAGGAACGCGGCACAGAGATCGCGCCGCGCCCGATCGCGGCGGCTGTATACGCGTTCGTCCGGCGCCAGGCCTGCCGCGCTATCAACCTGGGCATTCAGCACCGCGTTCAGATCGAGCTCGTCGCCGTCTTCAACCGCGGGGCGCCGTTCGTAGCCCATGGGTCTGATCTGCGCGAGGCGCTGCCGGATCTCGTCGCGCCAGCTGCGTATGCGATTGCGCAGCGTGGCGCTGTCGGTCCGTTGCTCGCCATCCAGCGGCAGCTCGTACAGCGTGCACCAGCCGTCCCGGTAGCGCTGTTCAAGGTAGTCCCACTCCGGATAGCGGAAGCTGCGGCTGTCGTCTGCGCCGCGGCCCAGGGCGTGGCGCAGGGCCGCGCGCTCCATGTCGATGCGGCGGCTGAGCTGATCCCGTTCCCGTTCGAGCTCCGGCTGCGAAGCACGCTGATCGAGATGCTGATCTTCAGGCCGCGGTGCGCCGGCCAACCCCGGGCGCTCGCCGACCTCGGCGTCCTCCTCGATCGTGAGGTCCGGATTCAGCAGCATGCCTTCCAGAGCGGCCAGCTCCTCCTGCCAGTCCTTCAGACGTGCATCCCGTTCCATCCAGTCGCCGCTGGCGTCGATCTGTTCCGCAAGCTCCGGCTCCGGCACCTCGATCGGCGTCGTCAGCCGTTCCGCCTCAGGTGTCTCGCTGATCGGCATCCGCTTGTACCAGGTGTCGGCGAGCAGGACGCTGGTGGCCACCGTGCTTGCGGGATCGTGCAGGATGCCGACCAGCGCGTCCGCTTCGGCGTCAGCGCACGCCGTGGTGCTGAGGCGGCTGGTGTGCGCCGTCCACCAGCGCCCATGCAGCCGATCGAGCTGCTGCGGCAGGAGGTGGAGGGGGTCGAGGCTAAGGGCTGCCGAATCCCTGAGCTGCCCGAGCAGCGGCGCCTGCAGCCCGGGGAAAGCGCGCACGGTGGCGGCATCGAGGCGGATGGCTTCGAACGCCTCGAACAGCAGCTGGAACAGGCCACCGTAGCGATAGCGCGCCCGCAATCGCTGCAGCTCACCGGCCCGGCCCGGTAGTGTCTCGGGCGTCAGCTCGCCGAGCGTCGGATACTGCTCCAGCAGCGCTGCAAGCCGCAGCTCGAAAGTGCCGAACAGGCGCTGCGCCACCTGTCGCATGGCCAGCACGCGGTAGGCCGCCGGGCTGCCGTTGGGCAGCTCGTCAGGCAGGTAGAGCGTGTCCGGTGCCTGTGCGGAAAATGCGCCCAGCGTGGCTTCACCGGCAAACGCGCTGCGCGGACGAATGTGCAGGTATTCGCCGAGCATCCCTTCCACGAACAGGGCCAGACGGTTCTCGAGCGGCAGCAGGGCAGCGCTCACGGCGATTTCCAGCCGGTGCTCAGGGCAGCACCGCGTCGACGATGTCGGCAACCGCGCTCTGGACCGTCGGGTCATCGGCGACGGCGCTGACGATCGCGCTCTGCGCGGCGCGGCGAGGCGCTATGCCGCCGCGGATGAGGTTGGCGGTGTAGATGAGCAGGCGCGTGCTCACCCCTTCCTCGAACCCGTGCTCGCGCAGGTTGCGGACCTTCACGCCGATGACCGCAAGGCGCTCCGCGGTCGTCACATCAACGCCGCTTTCGTGGGCGATGATCCGGGTTTCGAGCTCGGCCTCCGGATAATCGAACTCGAGGCTGACGAAGCGCTGCCGCGTGCTCGGTTTCAGATCCTTCAGCACGCTCTGATAGCCGGGGTTGTAGGAGATCACCAGCAGGAAATCTTCGTGCGCGTGCACCAGCTCGCCGGTTTTTTCGATGGGCAGGATGCGTCGATGGTCCGTCAGCGCATGAATCAGCACCGTCGTGTCCTTACGCGCTTCGACCACTTCGTCCAGGTAGCAGATGCCGCCGTCCCGGACGGCACGGGTCAGCGGGCCGTCGTTCCAGCGGGTTTCGTTGCCAAGCAGCAGGTAGCGACCGACGAGATCGGTCGCGGTCAGGTCCTCGTGACAGGCGATTGTGGTCAGGCGCTGCTCCGGCCGGTCGGTGAACAGCTCCCAGGTCATGGCTTCCACGAAGCGGGTCTTGCCGCAGCCCGTGGGCCCTTTCAGCAGCACCGGCAGGCGCGCGGCGAAGGCCGCCTTGAAGACCTCGACCTCGTCGCTGACCGGTTCGTAGTAGGGTCGCGAGGTGTCCGGCGCGGCGGTTGATCCGATCATGCCGGGAAGGGGACCTCGGTGGCCTCGAAGGCACTCACCTCGACGCCGCCCAGCTCGTGCTGCGCCATCGCGGCCTGAAACTCGGCCATGTGTGGCGTTACGAAGTGGGCCTTGAGCGCCGCTTCCGATTCCCAGCGTTCAACGATGCGGATCGTGTTCGGGTCGTTGATTTCCCGGCAGAAGGTGTAGTCGAAGCAGCCTTCTTCCGCGCGGCTGGCCTGCTCCATGGCGGCAATGGCCGGAGTCAGGGCGTTGATGGCGTCGGCGCTGGCGCTGATGCGGGCGGTGATAACAAGCATGGTGGATCCTCTCTCGCTGTGATGAAGCCCGGAACCGTGCCATCGCGCACGGGGTCCTCGGATTGGTGGCGGCTGCCCGAGCGCGACCGGCCGCGCCAGGGGTAGCGTGCGTTCAGCCGGCAGCCCGGGCGTCCGGCTCCGCTGGGTCGCTGTCTGCCGTGTTGTCCTTCGGTGCCGCAAACAGCGACGCCTGCTGCGGACCATCGGCAACACCGAAGTGGCGCATGGCAAAGGTAATGCGCTCGTCAACGGTGGCCGCAAACATCGGCTGTGATTCTATCAGCCGCAACCGGGGCAGCAGCCCGGCATTGTTGGCGAGCTGAATGCTCAACCCGGGTCGGGCGTTCAGCTCCAGCAGCAATGGGCCGCGGTGTTCGTCGAGCACGATGTCGCAGCCGAGGTAGCCGAGGCCGGTGACTTCGTAGCAGCGCGCCGCCAGGCGCAGCAGTTCCTGCCAGTGCGGAATCTCGATGTGGGTGATTTCGGTGCCGGTATCCGGGTGTCGCAGAAGCGGCCGGTTGTACTGCACGGCAGCGATGCCGCGTCCGGTGGCAATATCGAGCCCGACCCCGATCGCCCCCTGATGCAGGTTCGCTTTACCGTCCGAATCCTCCGTGGCGAGGCGCAGCATCCCCATGACCGGATACCCCTTGAACACGATCAGCCGGATATCCGGGACCCCCTCGTAGCTGTGTTCGGCGAGGCTTGGGGTCGATACCACGAGCGTTTCGATGATCGCGAAGTCGGGCTTTCCGCCGAGGGAATGCAGACCGCTGAGCGTGTTGCTCAGGTGGCGTTTCAGATCGGTCTGGGTGATGACGTTGCCGCTGCTTTTCAGGTAGTCCGCGCCGGCACGGCCGGTGATTACCAGAATGCCTTTGCCGCCGCTGCCCTGGGCCGGTTTGATCACGAAGCTCGGCTGCTCGCCGAGCAGTTCTTCGATACGTTCGATCTCGGTCTGATGGCGGATGACCTGCAGCAGCTGCGGTGCGTTCAGCCCGGCCTGGCGGGTAATCAGCTTGGTCTTCAGCTTGTTGTCCACGAGCGGAAAGCGCGTGCGGTCGTTGTAGCGCAGGATGTAGCTGCAGTTGCGGCGGTTCATGCCGAGAATGCCGCGCCGCTTCAGGGCCCAGGGGGATATCCAGCTGACCATCAGCGCAGCTGCTCGAGCTCGTCAATTTCCGGGACGTTGTAGAACGGCGCGAAGCGGATCAGTTCGCTGAGCCGGTAGCCCGTGTAGCGGCCAAGGAGCAGCACGATCGCGAGCACGCACAGGTGCAGCTCCGGAAAGTTGAACGCCAGGTGCTTGATGGATGGGGTGTCCATGAGCGTGAAGGCGAGAATGGCGACCAGCAGCGAGCCCGAGCCCTGCACCAGTACCTCGCGCGGCCCCTCTTCCTCCCAGAGGATCGCCATGCGTTCGATGGTCCAGGCGAGGATGATCATGGGGAAGAAGGAAATCGTCAGGCCGCTGATCAGGCCCATCTCGTAGCTGATGATGCTGACGACGGTGATGATGCCGATGACCAGGATGACCAGCGTAGCGATACGCGCGACCAGCAGCAGGTTCAACGCTGAGAGATAGGTGCGCAGCATCAGGCCCAGCATGACCACCAGCAGCAGGCTGATCACGCCGGGCACGAGCTCGGTCTGCAGAAAGGCGAGCGCCAGCAGAATCGGCATGAAGGTGCCGGAGGTTTTGAGCCCGACGACGAGGCGCATGAACACGACCACCAGCGCGCCCACGGGCAGCAGCATGATCAGCTTGAACATACCCTGTTCGGCGATCGGCAGGCTGTACAGGGAAAACTGCGCGCGTTCCTGTCCTTCGACCGCAACGTCGAGCGCGGAGCGGACCTGGCGGATCACTGAGAAGGTCAGATTGCTGTTGCTGCCGCCGGTCACCTCGAGCACGCCGGCATCGCGGGGCTGCCACAGCACCGATGCGGCTTGGTCGTTGACAACCCGGGCGCTCGGATCGAGCAGCAGCCATTGCTCGCCGTCCCAGACCCGGACGTGCGGGGATAGTGTTTGCCGCCTGATGCCATCCTCCAGCACCAGTACCTGTACCTCCTGCGCTGCATACCCGGCCTCGTTCAGCAGGTCGGCGATCAGCTCCGCGCGTGCCGCAAGCTCCGCGGCGGCGTCGCGGTCCGGCCGGTTGTAGTTGCTGAGCAGCAGGGCCAGATTCTGATCGAGCGGTACCGTGCGCAGCGCGGTGCGGATCTGCTCGGCGAGGCTACGGGCGTCCGCCGACTGCGGGCGCAGCGTATCCAGCACTTCGCTGGCCGCCGTACGGTAGGGCTCCACCCAGGTTGGCTGTTGCAGCGGCCCGGGTGGCCTGACCGGGACGGTGTACTCGGGATCTTCCAGCAGGTTGAGCTGATAGAAGAGCAGCTGCTGGCCTGCGGCATCACTCTTGCTCCAATTTGCCGTCGTCTGATCGGCGTTCTTGCTGGATTCGGTGTAGAACCCGAAGCCGGAGGACGCCGTGCTCTCGCGGATTGTCCGCAGTCCGCTCTGCTGCGTGGGCAGGGTCAGCCGAACTTTGGTCTGTGGCTGCGTAGCCGTGTAGCGGATGCGGGCTTCGATTTCCCAGACGCCCTGCTCGGTGCCTGGCAGATAGGGCATGCCGTAGCTGCCGTGCCGATAGATCGCCGCGCTGGCCCCGGCCAGAAACAGCAGGATCACGAGAAACAGAAAGGGGCCGGTGCGTTCCATGGCGTTTGTCGTCTGACGTCTCTGCGGTGCGGCGTTCGAAATCGGCGGTCGAGCTAACGGTCGGTTATTGCTGCGTTGAGGGCAAGGGGTGGCAGCATCTCGAAGCCCGTGCTGCGCGACCGGCTCCCGTTACGCGTCGGATCAGGGGCTCGTCGGCTCGGCCCGGGGCTGCACAAACTGCTGGCCGACATCGACAACCGCCACATTGGTCAGAAAGTTGCGGCCGAGAATCATCTGGTATTCCAGATGCGAACGATCGGCAAGCGTAAACTCAAACCGGTCGTCCGTGGTGCCGATCTTCAGCCGCAGCGCCACGACGGGTCGCCGGGTGCCCTCGGGGTCGGCCTGCTGGATTACCCGAACGTAGCGTTCGATGGGCCGCTCGACGGTGTACACGTTGTCGCGGATCACCCAGTCGAAGCGGACCCAGTCGTCACCATCACGCTCGAATTCCTGCAGGTTCTGGGCGTTGACCGAGCTCGAGTCGGCGCCGGTATCCATGCGGGCGACCATGGTGACGCCTGGCGGATCGAGCCAGACTTCCTCCAGCCCGCCGAGCAGCAGCCGGCCCTGATCGTTGATGATCGTCGGGCGTTCCTCACACTGCGCGGCGTCGCTTTCGGTGCTGGCGGGTGGACACAGGTTTTCGAGCTGCCGCGGCAGGCCGGCGAGCCGTCGCTTCAGGGTTTCCAGCTCAGTGCTGAGCGTTGCGTCCCGCGCTGCGGCGCGTTCATCCATTTCCGCGACGGAGGCCTGCGTGGACACCACCGCACCGGTCAGTGTGGAGAGATCCTCGTGCAGGGCGGTCATGGTGCCGTCGGCCTGCTGCCGACCGAGCTGCTGGCAGCCGGCAAGCAGCCCGAGCGTCAGCAGCACGGTCCATTGGCCGCAAATTCTGCTACGGCGCTGGGCTGCGCCGGCGCGCTGCCGGGACGGTGGGAGGGGTTTCATGGCCTGTCAGCAGGCGGGCGGGGTTGCATGGCGCGCTAGTCTAAATAGCTGGCAATCGACGGGATACTGTATAAATATACAGTAATGTCTACCGAAGACCAGCGAACTCCAGCACCTGCCCCGGACTCCCGTCCGGTGCGCCCGGCTGCGCCGATCAAGGGGCTCGGCGCTCAGAGCGCCCCAGCGCCGCGCTACCTGCCGCTGGTCAGCGAGCTCGACGAAGCGGCCGAGCATGAGGCGCTGGCCGCCAACCGGGTGCGTGTGACCGTCGAAACCGCGCGCACCATCATTACCCGTAACCGGTCGCCGGACATCCCTTTCGATCGGTCCATCAATCCCTACCGGGGGTGTGAGCACGGCTGCATCTACTGCTTTGCGCGACCGACTCACGCCTACCTGGACCTCTCCCCCGGTGTTGACTTCGAACGGGAGCTCTACGCCAAAACCAATGCTGCTGAACGCCTCGAGACAGCGCTTTCGACGCCTGGCTATGCGGTGGCGCCGATCGCGATCGGCACCCATACCGATCCCTATCAGCCGCTCGAAGGGGAGCAGCAGATCATGCGCCAGCTCCTCGAGGTGCTCCTGGCGCACCGCCATCCGGTCAGCATCGTCACCAAGGGCGCGCTGGTGCTGCGGGATCTGGATCTGCTCAGTGCGCTCGCTGAGCTGGGGCTGGTCAAGGTCATGGTCAGCCTCACCACGCTCGACACGACGCTGAAGGCGCGGCTCGAGCCGCGCACGGCGGCGCCGCAGAAACGGCTCAGGATTCTGCGGGAGCTCTCTGCGGCCGGAGTGCCGACGGGAGCAATGCTCGCGCCGATCATTCCGTTCATCAACGACGCCGAACTCGAGGCCATGGTCGAGGCAGCAGCGGCTTCTGGGGCCCGTGCACTCAACTACATACTGCTACGGTTGCCGCTGGAAGTTGCGCCGCTGTTCAGCGAGTGGTTGACCGTGCACTTCCCGGACCGCGCCGAGCGGGTGCTGAACGCGGTGCGTGACACGCGTGGCGGCGCGCTGTACCGATCGCGCTGGGGTGAGCGGATGCGCGGGACGGGCCCCGTCGCAGCCCTGATCGGGCAACGGTTCCGCACGGCGGCCCGCAAAGCCGGGCTGCAGGAGGACCTGCTGCCGCGGCTGCGAACGGACCTGTTCCAGCCGCCGGAGCCGCGCCATCGTGCACGGAGAACGGCCGAATCCCGCCAGGGCGATCTGTTCGACAGCTGAGCTGCAGCCAGGAACCCCGCGGTGCTGCCAGCCCGCCGGTACGCTGCTGGGCTCTGCTGGCGGGTGCCGCGGCAGCAACGCATAATTGGGTAGTGTTACTTTTGGTTACGACTATGTCCGCAGTGCCGTCTGACGCCAGCGCGCGATCCTTCGCTTTCGAGCACCGCGGGCGACCGTTCTGTCTCGATGTATCCGACGCCGGCACCTTGCGGCTCTGGCTCGACGGGCTGATCCGCAAGGAGCGTCCGGCACAGGACGCGGAGCCACAGTACGTCTGGACCAACGTTGAATTGCAGTGGGAAGAGCACCACTACATCGAGGCGCGGTTCTGGGCGTCAAGTGGCCGGCTCGCCGTGACGGTGAATCGCAAACCGCTGCACGACGTCACGCTCTAACGAACCAGACATCATTGAACGCCTTTAGCACCGGTGCTCCGGCACCCCGGATCAAGCATGACCGCTGACACTTCCAGGACTGACTCCCCGAACGCTGCTCGCGAGCGGTTTGAGCGAGACGGCTATATCGTCGTGCGCCAGCTCCTCGAGCCGGACCGGGTCGCGGAGCTCAAGGCGCTGGCCGCTCAGGCACTCGAGCCGCTTGCCGCGCCGGTTGAATATGAGGCGGAGGTCGGCTATCCGGGCGCGCCCGCCGATCGCGGTGCTCAGGGCGGGAACACGCCGCGGCGGCTGCTGTATGCGTTCGGCCGGCATCCGGCCTACCGGGCTTGGGCAACCGGTTCGGAGGTAGGCGATCAGCTCGCGGCCGTGAGCGGCGCTCGAGACTGGCTGGTCTCGCAGTGTCACCACAACTGCGTGATGACGAAAGCGCCAGGCTTCTCGAGCGAAACCCAGTGGCATCAGGACATCCGCTACTGGTCCTTCGACCTTCCGGAGCTGATCTCCGTGTGGCTTGCGCTTGGTCAGGAAACGGCGGAAAACGGTGCGCTGCGCGTGATTCCCGGCAGCCATTCCATGTCCATCGACCGGGGACGCCTCGACCGCGCGCTGTTCCTGCGCCCGGAGCTGCCGGACAACCGGGCGCTCATCGAGCGCGCAGTTGCTGTCGAGCTCGAACCGGGGGATGCGTTGCTGTTCCACTGCCGCACCTTCCACGCGGCCGGCCGCAACGCGACGGATGCCGTCAAGCTGTCCTGCGTGTTCACCTATCATCGGAGCGGAAACAAGCCGATCCCTGGTACCCGTTCTGCGATCTACGAGAGCGTACCGGTGGCCTCATGAGTGATTCTGACGACGAGTTTGCCAAGGCTATGGCCGATGTCGTGCCGCTGGCACCGGCGCGGCGCAAGGTTCCCGCCGACGCGGTTACGGGGGTGAGCGCTGCTACCGAAGCGGCCCGCCGCGCAGCGGCGCTGGGAATCGAAAGCGAAGCCCAGCGCAATCCGCTGACGGAGGGTGAGGTGCCGCCGGTTGATCCCCATGCGGTGATTGCCTGGAAGCAGAATGGCGTGCAGACCGCCGTGTTCGACAAGCTGCGTGCCGGGAATTACCGCATTGGTGCCGACCTGGACCTGCATGGCCTGACGGTCGCGGAAGCCCGGCAGGCGCTGTTCCGGTTCGTCCGTCATGAGCGTGGCCTCGGCCGCCGGGCGCTTCTCATTGCCCATGGGCGCGGTGAGCGCAGCCCGACCCCGGCGCGGCTGAAGAGCTACGTCGCTCATTGGCTCGAGCACCTGCCGGAGGTCATCGCCTTTCATTCGGCGCTGCCGCGGCAGGGCGGCACGGGCGCGGTGTACGTGCTGCTGAAGAAGCTGAAGACCGTGCAGGGTTCCGCGGACGGTACGGAGCTGTCCGCCGCAGACGACGATAACCAGTGAACGGCTGCCAGGCTGCTGACGCGCTGCGTCCTTACGAGCAGCCGGATGGCCTCAAGCTTGGGGCCAGCTGCTGGATCGTGACGGCGGACGCGTAGCCGCTTCAGAACGCCGGGCGGTGCTCCGTGCGCGCGCGCTGGCTGGTCTTGAACCGGAGGGCGCCGCTGACGTCCGCGCTCAGCTCACAAACTGGCTCAGCGCATCGATGTTCGGGGTCTGAACTTCCGTCGTTGCGATCAGCTGCCGGAGTTCCTGCGTAAGCTCCGCCATTTCGTCCCGGGCCACCGCTGCATGCATGGCAAAGGCCACCTCGGCGAACTTGCTGGCGCACAGACCTCTGACCCCCATCCTGCTGAAGACTTCCGGAGACCAGTTGAAGAGCGTGAACTCGAAGGGCTGGTGCCGCCCGTAGCCGAGTGCCTTCAGCACGCGGCTGCCTTCTTTCGCCGCCCGGACCAGGATGCGTAGTGTCTCGCGGTCTTCTGCAACCCGATAGTTGTTGCAGTCGTGCTTGTATAGCGCGCCGACCAGCGGCTCTGAATCCCCGAGGCTCGGGGATCATCGCAGTACCGGCAATACAGAGATCCTCGTAGGCGGAGCGGCGGATGGCATTGGGATCGTGATCCTGTGGGAGGTATTCTCAAGCGATCAGGGAGCGAGGGGATCGATGGACGGCATTCACGATCTGGGCGGCAGGCACGGTTTCGGCGCGGTCGAGATCGAGGATGACGAGCCCGTGTTTCACGAGCGCTGGGAAGCGGCGGTATTCACCATGACCCGGAGTGCTCGAGCTGCCGGGGCCACCGCCAATACGGATCAGTTCCGCTTTGCCATCGAGCGCATCGATCCCATCGCGTACCTGACCCACGGGTACTACGGGCGCTGGCTCGGCGGGCTGGAAACGCTGCTCACGGAGGCGGGCGTGGTGTCGACGGCTGCGGTCACGGGGCGCGCGGTCCGGCTCGGCGGGGAGCGGGACACGCGCATTGCTGCCCGCCCTGATCCCCGTCGCAAGCCCTTTCCCGCGCCGGAGGAAACCGGCGCCGTCCGGCCGCAGAGCACGCACCCTGCCTTTGCCCCGGGGGCTCGGGTCAGAACCTTGCAGGCGCCCGTTTCCGGGCACACCCGGCTGCCCGCTTATGCGCGCGGCCGCACCGGCACCGTGGTTGCGCTGCGTGGGGTCTGGGTGTTTCCGGACAGCAACGCCGAGGGCCTGGGTGAGCAGCCGCAGCAGGTCTACTCGGTGGCGTTCACGGGCACTGAGCTGTGGGGTGAGACCGGCGAGCCGGGGCTGGTGCTGCACCTGGATCTGTTCGAGCGCTACCTGGAGGCAGCGGATGAGTGAATCACGATCGCAACAGGCAATCCGGGCAGAGGCGCTGGAGGCGCTGCTGATCGAACAGGGCCTGCTCACGGAAGCGGACGTGGATGAGACCATCGCTCGCTACAACGATCGGGTCGGCCCCATGAACGGTGCGCGGGTGGTCGCCCGGGCCTGGACCAACCCTGACTTCAAGGTGCGGTTGCTGGCCGACGCTACGGCAGCGATCGAGGAGTTCGAGTTTGAAGGCGGCGAGGTGCAGAAGCTGGTTGTGGTCGAGAACACCGACGCTGTGCACAACGTGGTCGTCTGTACGCTCTGCTCCTGTTATCCCTGGGCTATGCTGGGTTTGCCCCCGCGCTGGTATAAGGATCCCGCCTACCGGTCCCGGGTTGTGCGCGAGCCGCGGGCCGTGCTGCGGGAGTTTGGTCTCGAGCTGCCGGCCGAGCGTGAAGTCCGGGTCTGGGATTCCAGTGCCGAGATCCGTTACCTGGTCCTGCCGCAGCAGCCAGCGGCAACCCGTGGACTGTCCGCAGAACAGCTTGCGGCGCGGGTGACCCGTGAGGCGATGATCGGCGTCAGCGTGTTGTGAGCGGCTTCGACGAGGGGCTCAGCGGCACCCTGGCCCCGCCCATGGCCAACGGCGAGGTGGTCTTCGAAGCACCCTGGCAGAGCCGGGTGTTCGGCATGGCCCGCGCACTGTCCGAGGCGGGCGCCTACAGCTGGGACGAGTTCCGCGCTCATCTCATTGCCCAGATCGACCGTTGGGATCGATCCGGCAGCACGGACGACTATGCCTACTTCGATCACTTCCTGGCCGCCTTCGAGGCACTGCTGGCGGACAAGGGCCTGCTGGGCAGCGTGGAGCTCGATGATCGGGAGCGTGTGCTCGCGGCACGACCAGTGGGCCATGATCACCCGCACGAGCACTAGTCCCGGATTGGCCGAGCCCTCGAATTCCGGTGCTGATCCATCACGGGTACGGAGAATCCTGGATCTCGCGCTGCCGATGATCGCTGCCGCCCTGGCGACAAATCTGATGGGCTTTGTGGATACGCTGATGGTGGGTCGGCTCGGAGACGCTGCGCTGGGCGGTGTCGGCATCGGTGGACAGCTGTTCTTTCTGCTGCTGGCCACAGGACTAGGCCTGACCGCCGGCGTTCAAGCGCTGGTCGCACGGCGGGTCGGAGAAGGTCGCGTCAAGGAAACGGGCAAAGTGCTGAACGCCGGCATTCTGCTGGCGGTCGTGGTCGCGGTAGTCCTGATGAGCCTGGCGTATCCGTTGATGTCCGTTGTCTTCGGTGCAATCAACGCTGATCCGCTGATCAACGCAGCGGGTCTGGATTACCTGGCTACCCGGTTGCCATCGCTGCTGTTCATGGGCCTGACACTCGTCTTTCGCTCGTACTGGATCGGGGTCAGCCAGGCGGGATTGTCGATGATCGCGATCCTTACGCTGTCGCTGGCCAACGTCCTGTTCAACTACATGCTGATTTTCGGCAATTTCGGAGCGCCGCGGATGGGGGTGGCCGGGGCAGGCCTGGGGAGCACGCTGGCAGTGCTGGTTGGATTGCTGGTGAATTTGGGATTTGCGCTCCGCTTCGCGTCAGGCAACGGGTTTCTGCGCGGGCTGCCAGACGCCACACACATCCGAACCCTGCTGCGGATCTCCGCGCCGGAGAGCGTGCGCCAGATCCTCTTCTCGATTGGCGTCGTTGTGATGTACATGCTCATCGGACGGATCGGGATGCGTGAGCTTGCGGCTTTTCATGTGGTGATCAGCATCTGCCTGATTGCGTACCTGCCGCACATCGGGATCGGAGGTGCGGCTACAACGCTGGTCGGCGAGGCGCTCGGTCGGAAAGATACCCGGGATGCGATGGCGTGGGGCTGGCAGGTGTCCAACTTTGGGTTGCTGGTTCTTACGGGACTGGGGATCGCCGTGGCGTCCTTTCCGCAGCTGATCCTCCGCCTGTTTCTCGTGGACGAGGGTACCCTCGCCATCGCGATCATCCCGCTGCAGCTGGCGGTGTTTGCCCACGTGCTGGACGGGTACGGCAAGATCCTCGGAGCCGCGCTGATCGGTGCCGGTGCCACGCGGGTAGCCATGCGGCTGACGCTGCTCCCGCAGTGGCTGCTGTTGCTGCCGCTGCTAGCGTTAACGGTGTCCCTGGGATTTGGTCTGCGTGAGGCGATGGCAGTGTTCATCGGCTCGGTGGCCGTTGCTGCCCTTCTGCTGGCCTGGGCGTGGCGTGGGGCGCAGTGGGCTGAACTCGAGCTCTAACCGTTGCTGAGTGGCGCTCGATCCAGAGCGATGGCAGGGGCATCGGGAGGTTCCCAGCGCGCAGGGCAGGGGGCTGCACTGGCTGCGCGCTGGTGGTGGAGCGTGCGTATGGAGCTAGCCGTTAGAACAGCTCCAGATCACCGTGCCCGCCCGGTGGGCGGAGGTTGCTGCTGGATTCTTCACCGGGGGCCAGCACTTCTGCGAAGGTGGCCCGCTCGTCGGCAATGGTAAAGCTCCGCCATAGCTGCTCAAACAGCTGCGCGCGAGCCTTCGACGGTGCGTGCAGCTGGTCAGCGCGCGCGAGCCGATCGAGGCGGTCCATCGCTGACTGAAGGTGCGCCAGCCGCTGCGCGACTGAGTCCGCAGCCTGCAGGTCGATGGCAGCCTGTTCCAGCGCCGCCCGCAGGGGCTGTTCGCGTTGCTCGAGCAGCTGACCAAGCACCTCGCTGATCGGACCAACGGCATCCAGCAGCTCGGCGCGGGCAGCTTCGAGCAGACGACCGTGCAGCTGGAACAACAGCTCCAGGGCTGCCGCGTCCGGTTGCGTGGCGGGGTCAGCCATTGGGGTCGCGGCGCGCGTCGCTCGCTCGCCAGAATCCCCGGGGTGCAGGGCCACTAGCGCCCGAGCACCTTGGACACGGCGGCGATCAGGGATTCCGGGTTGAAGGGCTTGACGATCCAGCCGGTTGCGCCCGCGGCCCGCCCCTTCTGCTTCATCTCCATGCTGGACTCGGTCGTCAGCACGAGCATCGGCGTATGTTGGTAGCCCGGCCGCTGCCGCAGCGTTTCGATCAGCTCGATGCCGTTCATGTTCGGCATGTGAACGTCGGTGATGATCAGCTCGAAGCTGTCTTCGTTCGCTACCCGCGATGCTTCGATGCCGTCCTCAGCGCTGGTCAAGCTGTGGCCGGCGTTCTTCAGCACCGAAGCGACCATCTTGCGAATCGCCGGTGAGTCGTCTACTGCCAGAATTTTAGCCATCTAGGACTGGTCCCCAGGGTCTCCGTCTCAGAAAAGACTAGACCGAACTGGTGACCCGTGCCTGGCACCGTAGCTAGGAAGGCGCTCTACGTCACATCAGCGGCGGCGCCGGCGCGATCCCGTCGGGGTTGCCAGGGCTCGAGCGGTCGCAGGGTGCGGCTGCATTCGTAGGTGTGACGGATCGCACACACTTTCTCGGCAGCGCTGCAGCAGAACTGGATCCACCTTCTATATTTCAAGTACGTCCATACCTTGGAAAGTCATGAAAGTACTGATCGTCGATGACAGCACGGCCATGCGTCAGATCGTCAAGCGTACGCTGAAGCAGGCCGGTTTTAGTGGCCTCGAAATCAGCGAGGCGGAAGATGGCGCAAAAGCGCTGGATGCGTTTTACGAAGTTGACCCGGAGTTGATCCTCTGCGACTGGAACATGCCGAACATGAACGGCATCGACCTGCTGAAGAAGCTGCGAGAGGACAAGAACGCTGTGAAGTTCGGGTTCGTGACGACCGAATCGACTGCCGAGATGCGCGCCCTGGCACGAGAGAGCGGAGCGCAGTTTCTGATCAGCAAACCGTTTACCGCCGAGAGCTTCGAAAAGGCCCTGCGGCCGGTATTGGGCTGACGCTGGAGATTCTGATGGCAAAATTCAAAGTACCGACCGAAGAAGCCGTCACCGGCATACTGCAGATGTTTGTCCCGGATGCCGAGGCGAAGAGCGGCGGCGCGGACAGTTATGCCTTCGTCGGCGAATTTGTGGATGACGAAGGAGAACTGGTCAGCGTCTGTTACAGCGACTTCGCCGCGTCGGCTGGCCTTGGTTCAGCGCTGTCGATGATTCCTCCGGCGGCTGCCGAGGAAATGCTGTCCAGCGGTGAGTTGACGCCAATAGCGCAGGACAACCTCTATGAGGTGATGAACATCTTTTCGACGGTGTTCATGGATGACAGTACGCCGCACTTGAAGCTCGTCCGGGTTTCTCCCTTTGCAGACTTTGCCGGGGCTGACGCGCTGGGGGATGCACGCACCGTAGAGCTGAGCGTACAGCTTGGTGGCTACGGCGACGGAGCGCTTTCGTTTAAAGCCATCTGACGGCCATCGCGTTCAGTAGTGGTGTCTGCACTGAGGCGCCACCACCATTTCGCAACCGCAACCGCAACCGCAACCGCAACCGCAACCGCAACCGCAACCGCAACCGCAACCGCAACCGCAACCGGTTCGGTCCAGCAGTCAGCCGTTCAGCTTCTGTGCTGACTCCAGTGCTTCGAGACGCCAGACGAGCGCTTCTTCCAGCGTGACCGGCAGCAGGTGGGCGGTTCGAGCTGCCATAGCCCTGAATGCTTCCAGATCTTCGAAGTCGTCTTCCATCTCCATGTGCTCAATTGCGTTCGCAAGGGCCACGGCTGCAACGGCCTCCGGGTGCTCTACAGCAGCTTCGGGCCGATGGTGATAACGAATGCACTCGATAATGATGCCTGGCAGGTTCCACTGTTGTGCCAGAGCGGCACCCACTTCGGAGTGGTTGAAGCCGAGCACCTCCTGCTCAGCCTGCGCCAGATCGAGCTCATCGCTGAAGAGCGATTGGTCGAGAACCTCGATCATCTGGTCGCCAAGCATGTGGAACTCGATGGGTTTGCCGAGATCGTGCAGTAACCCGGCAACAAAGATGCTCTCGGCCTGCAGGTCGAAGCGATTTGCGATTTTGCCCGCAATCAAACCGACGTTGACGCTGTGTCTGGCGTAGCTCTGCGACTTGTACAGGTCGCAGTCAAGGCGATGCACCTCTTCGGCAGTCGCCAGCACTGCAGCGAGCTGCGCCAGCTGCTCCCGGCCCAGACGGGCGACTGCGACTTCGAGGGAGGTGACCTCGGCACCGCGGGAGAAAGCCGGGGTGTTCACCTTCTGCAGCAGGCGCGCTGCGAGCCCGGGATCAACCTGGATTGCCCGGACCAGCTGCTGGTTGGTGGTCTCTTCGCTGACCGCCAATTGAAAGACGCTCAGCGCAGATTTCGGCAGGCTGAGATGCGCAGCGCCGTAGTCCACTACCTCTGTCAGTGAGACTTCACTCACCGTTTTCCGCCATCAGAACCCGTTGCGTGATGCATTTGCCGTCTATGGAAGATTTTCAGGTTGTCTTAGGTGTAGCAGTGAAAGTTGTACTGCGCCACACCAGCACGCAGTTGGCCGGGCAAACCTCCGCTGTCGAACTATGCTTTCCAGATGAGCCGAGCATCCATTGCGTGTCCACGGGTGGCACGAGATGGGGGCCATTGGCTGGCGCAAACGGGGATTGAAAACGGATGGATGATCAGGAACTCGACGAACTGAAGAGCATCTTTCTCGACGAGTGCAGCGAGAACGTCGATATCCTCGAGCAGGGTTTGCTGCAGCTTGGTCGTGGTGACAACGACCTCGAGCTTCTGAACGAAGTGTTTCGCGCCGCTCACTCCATTAAGGGTGGTGGTGCCACCTTCGGCTTCGCCGCGATGGCAGAACTGACGCATCACATGGAAACGCTGCTCGACGAGATGCGGTCCGAAAAGCGGCCGGTCCTTGATGCGGATCTCGAGCTGCTGCTGGAATCCGTCGATATTGTCCGGGAGCTCATGGAGAGCCGCGGCGATGCGGATCATAAGGAGCGCGTTCCCATGCAGGAACGGCTCGAAAGTGCGGTCGCTGGCTCGGCAGCTTCTGTCCCAGCAGCAGCTGATCCGACACCAGGAGCTCCTGCAGCTGCATCAGGAGAGGCAGCTGCAGCAGAGCCGGCTGCAGCGTCCGGCTGGCATATTCGCTTCGTGCCGAAGCCGGAGCTGATGAGTCGGGGCAACGACCCGCTGCTGCTGCTGCGCGAGCTCAAGCGGCTTGGCGCCCTGGAGCTGACCCCGGAGCTGGACTCGTTGTCCAGCTGGGATGCGATGGACCCCAAGGCCTGCTACCTGAGCTGGACTGCCCGCCTGATCAGCGACTGTCCCGAGTCTGCGGTGACGGAGATTTTCGAGTGGGTCGAGTTCGACTGCGAGGTTACCGTTACGGGCCTCGACGAGCCGGGCACCGAACCCTCTGCAGCTGCTGCGGCGACTGCAGAAGAACCGCAGCCGGTGCCAGACGCGGAGCCACAGGGGTCCGCCCAGGAGCCTCCGCCAGCCCCTGCTCCTGTGCCGGCGCCCGCTGCTGAAACGGCACCTGCTGCCGGCCCAGGCTCGACACAGGACGGGACGGTCAAGGCGGTGGGTTCTTCGCGCCGCGACAAAGCAGCCAGCTCCGATGCCAGCTCGGTTCGCATTTCGACCGAAAAGATCGATCAGCTCATCAATCTGGTTGGGGAGCTGGTCATTACGCAATCGATGCTGAACCGCCTCGGAGCCAGCGAAGACAGCCTTGATATCGAGCAGCTACGGGATCGTCTCGCTGACCTCGAGCACAACACCCGGGAGCTGCAGGAATCCGTCATGCGGGTCCGGATGCTGCCTCTGTCCAGCGGCTTCAACCGGCTGCCAAGGCTGGTTCGTGATCTGTCGCGGAAGCTCGACAAGCGCGTTGAGCTGGTCGTCGAAGGGGGTGAAACGGAGATCGATAAGACGGTACTGGAGCGGATCATGGATCCGCTGGTTCATCTGGTCCGCAACTCCCTCGATCATGGTCTCGAAGGGGCGGAGGAACGTCTTGCGGCAGGCAAACCGGAGACCGGCGTACTGAAGCTTCTCGCCTACCATCAGAGCGGCTCGGTCGTCATTGAGATCAAAGACGACGGACGTGGCATCAACCGCGAAGTGGTCCTGCGCAAAGCCATCGAGCGTGGGGTGGTCGGCGCTGATGAGCAGTTGTCCGATGATCAGATCAATCGTCTGATCTTTGCGCCGGGGTTTTCCACGGCCAGCGAAGTGTCCGATGTGTCCGGCCGTGGAGTCGGCATGGACGTGGTTCGAAAGAACATTCTCGATCTTGGCGGGCACGTTGACCTTGAGTCGGAACCGGGCAGCGGCACCAACGTCATCATCCGGCTCCCGCTTACGCTTGCAATCCTGCATGGTCAGCTGGTCACGGTCTGTGAGCACACCTTTGTCATTCCGCTGCTGTCGATCATTGAGACCATTGAGATTACAAACTGCAACCTCACCCGATTGCCGAACGGGACCGAAGTGTTCGAGTTTCGGGATCAGTACCTGCCCTTGATCGACCTCGCCTCGCGCTTCGACATTGCGGCGGACCACCGCGGCGAGCTCATCGTCATTATAGAAAACCATGGCCAGCTCGCCGGACTGGTCATCGATCAGGTAGAGGGCCAGCAGCAAGCGGTCATCAAGGCTCTGGACGAGAACTATCGGGCTGTTCCCGGTATTGCTGGCGCGACGATCATGAGCACCGGCAACGTTGCGCTCATTCTTGATCCACCGGCGTTCACCCAGGGCAGCAACCCTTTCAGCGCGAAGGACCTTGCGCTCTCGGCGTAAAGCAAGTGCAGGGACAAGCGCCTTGAGCGCCGCAGGCTGGTAGCCCTGACGACGTGTCGGGCGTGGCTTGGACAGAGACAGGTAGAACAATTAATGAATACCGCGACGATCACACTCCCGGAGACTTTTAAGCTCGAGGCAACGGAGCCCGTCTTTCGAGCTTTTGGGGAGGCTCTTGAAGGCACCGAAGCTCTCCACCTCGACGGCTCCCACTGCACGAGCATGGACTACGCGGCCGTTCAACTGCTGATCGCGTTCCTGCACCGGCTCGAGGGCTCGCAACGGGTGTTGACTGCGGAGCTGTCCGACACCGTGCTTGAGGCGCTCGACGACCTGTCGGTCCGCTCGCTGCTTGAAGCGGCCATGGCTTCCCCGCGCTAGTCGATCCATGGATCCGCTCCGTACACGGCCTCCTGCGGCACCGGTTACGATTCCGAATGACCTCAGCGACCGGGACTTTAATGCGCTGCGCGAGCTGGCTCTCGAGCAGACCGGCATTCATCTCGATGACAGCAAGCGCACCATGCTCTACGCGCGGTTTACCCGCCGCCTGCGGGATCTTCGGCTGTCGACCTTTGCGGACTACATTCAGGAGATCCGTCGGCCGGGCTCGCCGGAGCTCTCTGAGTTCATTAACACGGTCACGACCAACCTCACTTACTTTTTCCGTGAAGAACATCACTTCGAGTTCCTACGGACAGAAGCGCTGCCCGCGCTCCGGCAGCGAGCGGGGGCGAAAGCGCTGTTGAGATTCTGGTCCGCCGGCTGCTCGTCCGGCGAGGAACCCTATTCCATCGCGATGACCTTGAACGAGTGTCGGCTCAAAGGCGCAGCCGACTACCGTCTGCTGGCCACCGATCTGGACACGGAGATGATTAACCGCACCCGGGCTGGCCGGTTCAGGATGTCATCCATCCGCGGCTTGACCGACGAGCGTCGAAAACTCTGGTTCGATCAGCGTGACGGTCAGCTCGTTGCCAAGGCACCGCTGCGAGAGGGGCTGATCATCAGGCAGCTGAACCTGTTTGGTAGCTGGCCGTTGCAGAACCCGGTTGACGTCATCTTCTGTCGCAACGTTCTGATCTATTTCACCCGTGACGATCAGGTGCGCGTCATCAGGCAGTTTTCCCGGCATCAGCTGAGCGGTGGGTTGCTGTTTCTCGGCCATTCGGAATCGATCCGAGGGCTCGATGACCTCTATGAACGTATCTCGAACACGGTTTATCGGCGTCTATGACCAGTATCGGTGCCCAATCTGGCAGGGTCGTTCAGGAAGGGAACGCACACACCTTCTTCGATCGAAGCAGCGGCAGATCCATCGCCAAGGTGCTGCCGGGTCAGTTCTATGTCAGCAACCAGGACGAGTCGATCGCGACGGTGCTGGGCTCCTGCATTGCCGCCTGTGTGCGCGATCCCGTTGCCGGTATTGGGGGGCTGAACCATTTCATGCTCCCGGTTGGCAATGAAGCCCGGGCGGACAGCTGGGGCGAGGGTTCTTCGGCCATGAACCGGTTTGGGAACTTTGCCATGGAAGCGCTGATCAACACGGTCATCAAGAACGGTGGTTTGAAGTCCCGTCTCGAGGTGAAGCTGTTCGGCGGCGCCCGGGTGCTGGACATCGCGACCGACGTTGGCGAGACCAACATCTCCTTCGTTGAGCAGTACGTGCTCGCGGAAGGACTCAACGTGCTGTCACGCGATCTGGGCGCGGACTATGCCCGTAAGATTCTCTTCGAGCCACGCTCCGGCCGCGCACGCATGCGCCGTCTGCGTGACTCCTATGTCAACTACGTCGCCGTCAAAGAGAAGGAGCTCATGGCAGAGAGCAAGCGTCCGCCGCCTGCGGGCGAGCTCGAGCTCTTTTAGGCTGCAATTCCGGAGGCTTCCCCTATGTCAGATCCTATTCGTGTACTGATCGTCGACGACTCCAGAGCGATCGGTGCGTTTCTGCGCCAGCTGCTGGCAGCGGATCGGGGTATCGAGGTCGTCGGCCAGGCGCTGGACCCCTACGAAGCCCGATCAATGATCAAGACCCTGCAGCCGGATGTACTCACCCTGGATGTGGAAATGCCGAAGATGGATGGCATCACGTTTCTCAGCAACCTCATGCGCCTGCGGCCGATGCCGGTCGTCATGCTGTCGTCTCTGACAGAGCAGGGTGCTGAGGTGTCGCTGGATGCGCTGGCGCTTGGAGCCGTTGATTTTCTGGAGAAGCGAACGCCAGAGAGCGCCGAGGAACGTGCCCGTTACGGCAGGGCGTTGATCGAGCGGATTCGCGGCGCGGCAGGCAGTCGGTTGGCGATCACACGCACGCCTGCCGAGACCGCGCCGCCAACCCTACCTCGCTCCGAAACAGCAGCCGACCTGGCCGCCAACTGGAGCCGACCGCTCCGGCGTCGGGCGCTGGCAAAGGGCTCCGCCCGCTGGCTGCTTGCCGTAGGCGCTTCGACCGGAGGCACGGAAGCACTGCGCACGGTGCTCGAAAACTTCTACCACCCTGAGGTTGCCGTTGCGCTCGTTCAGCACATGCCGGAAAAGTTCATGGCACCTTTCGCGGGCCGGCTCAACAGCATCAGCCGCTTTGAAGTGGAAATTGCAGGCCACCTGGCGCCGCTCCAGGGTGGACACGCGTACGTGGCGCCCGGTGATCAGCACCTGGAAGTCCGCTGTCGCGATGGCCGGCTGATATCCGTCGTCACGGAAGCACTGCCTGTCTCCGGGCACCGGCCGTCTGCTGATGTGCTGTTCGGCAGTGCGGCTGCGCAGTGTGCGCCCGCAACGGTCGGCGTCCTGCTGACGGGTATGGGAGAGGACGGCGCCGTTGGCATGAAGGCACTGCGGGATGCCGGCGCGCTGACGCTGGTGCAGGATCGCAACAGCAGCGCAGTCTGGGGAATGCCCGGCAGCGCCGTGAAACTCGGCGGCGCGGTTGCCGAATTGCCGCTGGATCAGATTGGTCCTACGCTGCAGCGACTGTTCGAGGAGGCTGTGGCGCCGTCGGTGCAGGCCGCCGGCTGAGAGCGCTCCGCCGCGCCGGCAGGCGCTTGGGGTGGTTGCTCCCTTCGACGGTCGCAGGTGATTTCCTGGCGCGTTACGGCGTTAGCCCTGCTTTGCGATGGCAAGGCAGGGAGATCGCCTGCTTTCGGTCCTCTACCGGATCAGAACTCTTCCCACTCTTCAGCCGCGGCTCCCCCTGCGCCCGGTACGGGGCGTTGGACCGGTGCGGCCTGGGTTGCTGCGGGCTGCGGTGTCGGCTGAGCTCGAAACTCCGCAGGGCTCGGCTGCGGCTCGAGCTCCTGGCCAAGCTGAAATACGCCAATCAGGTGGTTCAGAGACTCCGATTCCGATGACATGTTCATACTTGCTGACGTGGCTTCCTCGGCCAGCGCCGCGTTCTTCTGCGTCATCTGATCCATGTTCGAAACAGCCTGGTTGACCTGGTCGACCCCTTCGGCCTGTTCCTGGCTGGCGACGGAGATACGCCCGATGATCTCGTTGACGCGCTGCACGGAGGCGACGATTTCGGTGAGCGTTTCGCCCGATCGGTTCACCAGAAGGGAGCCTTCATCGACCTTGGTGACGCTGTCCTTGATCAGCTCTTTGATTTCCTTGGCAGCACCCGCACTGCGCTGAGCCAGGTTCCTGACCTCCGTAGCAACCACGGCAAATCCACGTCCCTGCTCACCAGCGCGAGCGGCCTCGACGGCGGCGTTGAGTGCCAGCAGGTTGGTTTGGAACGCGATCTCGTCGATGACGCCGATGATGTCGGCAATCTTCTTCGAGGCATCATTGATCTCATCCATGGCGTGCACGGCCTGAGCAACCACTGAGCCGCCCGTGTCGGCCTTTTCCCGCGCCACTTCCGCGAGAGAATCCGCCTCTCTCAGGTTTTCGGCGTTGGAGCGGATGGTGCTCGTCATTTCCTCCATGCTGGCAGCCGTTTCTTCCAGCGTGGCCGCCTGGTTCTCGGTGCGCTGGCTCAGCGACAGGTTGCCCTGGCTGACGGTCTGCGCGCTCAGCCCCATGTTGCGGCTCGACTCGACAATCTGCTCCAGCGTTGCGCGCAGCTTGCCGACGCTCGAGTTGATGGCGTTCTGCAGCACAGCGCAGTCGCCCTCGAAGTGGCCGTTCACGGTCTGTGTCAGATCGCCTTCGGCGACGGCCTCCATGACCTGTCGCGACTCCGAGAGCACATCGGCAACCATCAGCGCTTCACGCTCCAGCTCGGTGACGTCAGAGGCGTACTTGACCACCATGTACACTTTTCCCTCGGCGTCCTGAATCGGATTGTACGAGGCCTGCAGATACATGGGGTCGCCGCTCTTGGTCATCCGTTTGATCTTGGCGACGTACGGTTCGCCGGCAGCCAGGCGGTTCCAGAGCGACTGGTATTCAGGGGTCGCCTGTTCCTCGGCGGCCACCAGCATCCGGTGGTGCTTGCCGATGAGTTCTTCGGAACTGAAGCCCGAGGCTCGTTCGAAGTTATCGTTGCAGCCGAGGATCTTGCCTTCCGGCGTAAACTCGATCACCGCCTGGGACCGGCTGATCGCGTTGATCTTGTTCGTATACTCGAGCTGCTGGCGCTTGGTCTCGTCGATCAGCGCCTGCACGGAGACGAACTTGTAGATCTCCCCCTGCTCGTTGCACACGGGGTTGACCGCCAGCGAGATCCAGTAGGAGCTGCCGTCGCGACGATAATTAAGGATCTCTTCATAGAACGGCTTGCGGGATTCCAGGGCATGACGAATCCGGGTCACCGTATCCTGATCCGTCAACGGTCCCTGCAGCACGTCGCCGGGCTTCTTGCCGACGACGTCGTCCAGCGTGTAGCCGGTCATGTTGTAGAAGCCAGGGTTGACGTACTCGATGCGCCCGAGGGGGTCCGTGATGACCACCGAGTTGCTGGTTTCGTTGGCAACCAGCGACAGGACCTTGATCTCCTCGCGTCGTTCCACCTCCGCGGTGACATCCTGAACGAAGGCGGTATAGGTGATGCTATCCCCAACCTTGACTCGCGACAGGGAGAGTTTGCCCCAGACCTGAGTTCCGTCTTTGCGGGGAAACTGGACCTCACGGCTGGTGCCGACGATCTTGTCGACGCCAGTGGTGCGATTGGCGTTGACGAAGCCGTCGTGCCGGCTCTGCATTTCTGGCGGCACGAGCATGGAAACGTTTTTGCCCAGCACCTCGTCAGCGTCGTAGCCCCAGAGGCGCTCTGCCGCCGGGTTGAAGCGGGTCACGATGTTCTGTTCGTCGATGCTGACGACCGCGTCAACCGCCTGCGCAAAAATCTGCTGCAGCTCTTCGCGCTGCTGGACCTGGTCGGTTACGTCCTCGACGAAGGCTGTGTAGGTGATTTTCTTGCCGACCGGCACTTTGGAGAGGGACAACCGGCCATAGCGGAGGCTGCCATCCTTGCGGTGCACGGGCACTTCCCGGCTGGTGCCCACAATTTTGTCGATACCCGTGGTGCGGTTGGCATCAACCATGCTGTCGTGCTGGCTCTGCATCTCCGGTGGTACCAGCATGGCCACGTTGCGGCCGATGACTTCCTCTGCCGAGTAGCCCCAGAGCAGCTCAGCGGATTTGTTGTAGAAGGTCACCAGGTTGTTTTCGTCGATGCTGACGACTGCAGTGATGGCCTGCTCGAGAATCGGACTTTCCTGCTTCGTTTTGCCGGCGGTAGACCGCTTTGTCGTCTGTCGTTTTGCTGGCGCTTTACCCGTCGTAGAACTTTTTGCGCGCGATCCCTGTGCCATATGAAGCTACTCTCTCCAGATTCTGCTGAATGCCTGAACGGCCGCCACCGGCCGCTTTAGCGGATGGGTGTTACCTCAGTCTAGACGCATCTCTCCTCGTTGCTGGCCAACATCCGAATCCGAGACAGAGCGCACTCGTCGTCGTTCTGGTGACGTCAGCCGGTCTGTTAACGGTCAGAATTCTGGCGATTGCACATGCACGCCGGTTAGGACGGACAGCCGGGTTTAGCTGCTGTGACGGCGGATAGCTGCGCGGCAAAGTAGTCCGGAACGGGAACGTGTCTCAGGGCACAGAATCGGCAATCGGCGGGAGATCCAGCACAATCTGTCGTTGCGCGGTCTATTCTTGTTATCGGTGTCAGAGGTTGCTTTCGTTCGTGAAGGAGCTCTGACCGATGGTTGACCGTTGTAGTGCCTCTGGCGCTGCGGTGGTGAAGGGTAACGCAGTGCAGGGAAATGGAATGGACGCAGCAGAGATCAGCGAGACCGACCTTCAGTATCAGAACCAGTATCTGACCTTTGAGCTGGGCGAGGAAGAGTACGCGATCGACATTCTCAGCGTGCAGGAGATTAAGAGCTGGGGCCCGGTGACCCCGCTGCCGAAGGCGCCGGACTACCTGCTTGGGGTCATCAACCTGCGTGGTGCCATCATTCCCGTCATCGATCTGCGCCGTCGGTTCGCTCTGCCGGCGCAGGAAATCTGCGGAACGACCACGGTTGTGATCGTCAATGCTCAGTCAGATGCTGGCGCAAAGGTGGTCGGGCTGGTTGTCGACAGCGTATCCGAGGTATACCACCTGACCGATGAGCAGATTCAGCAGAGCTCGAACATCTCTGGTGAGATCGATGCCACGCTGATCCAGGGGTTGGCGAAGATCAACGACAAGCTGGTGATCCTGCTGAACCTTGATCGTCTGGTGCTGGCCAGCATCGGCGTCGAAGCTCAGGTCGAAAGCGACACCTAGTGCAGCTGCGGGAGCGCCCTGCAGACGTGTTTGCAGGGCGCTTCCGGCTGTACTGTGGTCGACCTGCTAGCGGCTCTCGTCCTCATCGTTGTAGCGCAGGTGCGGGATGCGGGACTTCCAGCGAGCACCGAGTCGCTTGAAGGTCTGCTCTCCGCTGCTGGCACGACGGTCGCCGAGACCGATCCGGTACTCCAGGTCGCCACGCTCGTCGAGCTGGTCTTCAAATAGCGTCGGGTACGGTGACGGCAGGTACGCCTCCTTGGGCTTGTCGCCGTAGTCGCCTTCCAGACCGGGTTTCGGGAGCTTGATCGGCAGCAGGTCGGGCCCGCACTCCGACGAGTAGGCGCAACGGCCGCGATCCGGATACAGGTGGTTGCGGCGGCGCGGTTCGTCCTTGACGATCGGCGCGCTGCTGTCGGCAGGCTCTTCGATGATCTCGGGCTCACCCTCGACGGGCTCTACCGGCTGCGTGATGACCGGATCGAAGATCGACTGCCAGTCGTGGTACGGATTGGTGCTCGGATCACTGCTTGCGGTGCCTGCGGCGATCACCAGCAGCAAGGCGCTCAGGGTGGGGATGGTCTTCATGATGCTCTCCTGGGTTCTGGTTCGGGTGGTGGTACAGATGGGTGGCGGTCCGGCCCGATCAGGTTCAAACACGGACTGCCGGGGTGCTGCCCGCTGTCGCGGGCAACCGGGTTTCAGTTGCGATCCTCGCCGCAGAGCGGACAGGGAGCGTCGTTCGTGGGTACTCGGATGATCGGTGCCTGCCGGACCGGGAACGGTGGTGTGTTGCGATCGTTGGGCAACAGGCGATCAAGGCCGCGGGCCGCGTTCCTGCCCTCGAACTTCACATCCATGCTGTACTGGACGAACTCGGTTTTACCTTGCTTGGCCGTGCTCCTGACCCCGTCACCTTGCGCAGCCGCCTCATCGCCGTGTGTGATGCGGTGTTCGCCCGTACCAATGGCCGGTAGACCTGCTTTCCTGTTGCGCGCGACGTTGCTGGCACCGTCGGTGTCGTTGGCCGAGGCGGTGTTCGGGTAGGGAATGGGTATCGGGCCGCCGGGGCTCGGTGTTTTGCACACGTCCGGGAACGGAATCGACAAGCCAGCCCCGCACTTTGGCTGCACGCTGCGCACGTTTGCCCCAACGGTAGTGCCTCGGGTATAGGTAGGACGCTGTCCTGCCTGCTGCCCTGGCGCTTTTTGTGCGACCGTCTGATCCGCAGACCCTCCGGCGGTGACGACGTTTGGTGTGCCGTCAAGGACGGGCTGCGTGACACCGATTTGCTGAGCTGCTGCGCTCCTCGTGTCAGCCTGTTGCTGGCCGAGCTTCAGCCAAGGGCCGTAGCCGCTGCTCGACAGGATGTCGTTCGGCTGTGCAAGCGCTAAAGGTGCGCAAATCGTGAGGACCAGTGCCATGGTCGTTGCCTGAAACCGCATCTCGTTCTCCAGGTCGAGTATTGCCATTGAGTGGCACCCGGCCGGAGAAGGGTTCAATGCTCCAGTGAGCCGGAGCGGCGCCGGTCAGGAAACGGGCGTTTCCAGCAGCCGAAGCAGACCTTGCAGCGCACGGTCCACGGCCTGATCCCTGACGCTTGCCCGGTCGCCCTCGAACTGGTGCTCAGCGGTGTGGATGAGAGTGCGGCCCCGCTCCGCCCAGCCGAACCACACCGTACCGACCGGCAGCAACGGCTCTCCGCCGCCAGGACCGGCGACGCCGGTGACCGAGACGCTGAGGTCTGCGCTTGAATGTGCGAGCGCGCCTGCGGCCATTGCCTGTGCGGTGGGTTCGCTGACGGCACCCCAGCGATCCAACGTCTGCGCTTCGACCCCGAGGCATCGACGTTTGGCCTCCAGCGTGTAGGTTACGAAGCCGCCATAGAACCAGCTGGAGCTGCCGGCCAGGTCGGTCAGAACACCGGCGAGCAGGCCCCCGGTGCAGGATTCCGCGGTAACCAGCGTCTGCTTGCGACCGAGCAGCAGCTCGGCGAGCTGTTCGACGGTTGGCCGATGGTCATCGAGATTCACGGGCGATCTGTGTTCCGCTGGTGTTGGTTTTGGGCGGTGCAGGGCAGGGCTGTGCCGTTCCTCAGCGCTGAGGCAGCACGCGCTGCAGCGTACCGTCGATTTCCAGCTGCACCTCATCGGGCGCGAAGCTCTGCAGGTCGTCCATGCCGAAAGTCGAGCGAAGAAACTCGCCGCTGGCCACGAACCGGATCCGCTCCGGCGGCAGGGTGAGATCGGGCAACGCCGGCAGCTCGGGAAACTCGACGCTGATCTCGAGCGGCTGTGTGATGTTCTTGATCGTCAGCGTGCCTGTGACGGCAAGCGACTGTTCGCCTGCGGTGCCGACGGACTCGGACTGAAAGCGCGCGCTCGGGTGCGCAGTGGTGTCGAACCAGTCGGCTCCGCGCAGCATCTGCTCGAGCAACGGGTTGAAGAGGTCCAGGCTCGCGGTCGCAATGGTGACTTCCAGCACGGCCGCGCTGAGCTCCGGCTCCGTAAAGCTGAGCCGCGCGTCGACGACGCGAAACCGGCCACTGGTGTCGCCAACGCTGAAGCCGATACGGGTACTGTCGCGATCCAGCTCGTACTGCAGGGCGGCTTCTGTGTAGCGTGCGTCCGCAAGAACGGTTTCGAGTTTTCGGTCGCTGACGCAGCCGGCGAGCAGAGCGCCGACGAGCAGCAGTTGTGGCCGTGCCGCTCGGAATCTATTCCGGGATGCGGGCTGGCGGCTCGCAGGCAGCGCATCCCTGCTGCGGGTGATGCTGCGGGGCCGGTTCGGCTGTCGGTTCAGAACAGGGTTGAGCACGCTGGCCTCGTTGTGTTGCGCTCTGCGGATCGAACTCAGCTTTAGCTTCGCTGGCCGGGGACGTCCCGTGCCGTTGCCGCCGTCGATAGTGGCACGATATCGTTCGAGGACACCACTCCAGGGCCAGTGATCCATGGACCGTCAGCCGAAGAGACCATCAAGACGAGCTGCGGAGGCTCCCATGACCGATGCGTCAGCGCTCGATATCGTCCCGATCACGCCGCGGATCGGCGCCGAGGTTCATGGTCTCGACCTTGCGGCACTGTCCGCACCAGCCCTGGCAGCACTGCGCGAGGCCTTTGCCCGTCACCGCGTGCTCGTGTTCCGGGATCAGCGGCTCGACCGGGAGGCGCACAAGCAGTTCGGCCGTCTCTGGGGACCGCTGCAGACGCATCCAGCCAAGACCGAGCTCGGCCTTCCGGGAGATCCGGAGATTTTCAAGATCAACATCGGCGCTGAGACCCGTGTGGCCAACGGCGAAAGCTGGCACACGGATCTGTCCTGCGAACCGGTGCCCCCGAGCGCCTCGGCGCTGTACATCACACAAACGCCGCCATCCGGCGGGGGCGATACGATGTTCGCCAACATGACCGACGCGTTCACGAGCCTCTCCGACCCCATCCAGCAGCTGCTGGTCGGGCTGACCGCCGTGCACAGCGGCGAACAGGACCTGCGCGCCTACGGCGTGCGCCTCAAACCCGGCCAGCACTATCCCCAAGCGCGCCATCCGGTGGTGATCAGCCACCCACAGAGCGGCGACCCGGTGCTGTACGTGAACGAGGCCTTTACGGAGTCGATCGACGGCCTGTCGAAGCGAGAGAGTGATGCGCTGCTGCAGCTGCTGTTCCGCCATGTCGAGGCGAACACGCGCATCCAGTGTCGGGTGCAGTGGCAGCCCAACACGCTCGTGCTGTGGGACAACATGGGCGTGCACCATCATGCGGTCTGGGACTACTACCCGGAATGCCGGCGCGGTGAACGGGTTACTGCCCGGTGCCTGGAAGCGCCTGCGCCCTGGGCAGGACCTGTGTGACGGCCAGCGTGTGACGCCCAGCGTGTGACAGCCAGCGTGTGACGGCCACCACTCCTACCGTTCAGAGACGCCCTTTTCCGAGCTCCAACCGCCCACGCGCGATGTTGCGCAGCAGCTGGTCTGTAGCACCTTCCGCCAGCCGCAGGCTGCGCACTTCGCGGTAGAGGCGCGCCAGCGGATGATCTTCGACTACGGCGCCGCCGCCGATGAGCTGAATTCCGCTGTCGATGAGCTGGGTCAGCGTGTCTACCGCGAATACCTTGCACGCCATGGCTTCGTTGATGGCCCGGTCACCGCCGTCGGCGAGGCGCGCGGTGCGGTACAGCATGCTGCGCGCGGCAAAGAGCGCGACGTAACATTCCCCGAGCCGCAGCCGGGCGACCGCATCGTCGCCACGCTGGCCGCCCCCGCGTGCGGGCTGGTCCAGATGTTCACAGAGCTGCTGGTACACCCAACGGCTGAGCCCGACGCAGTTGGCTGCGATCATCAGGCGCGTGTCGCCGATCTGGCCGAGCGCTTTTGGCATGCCGGCGCCGGGCGCAGCCAGCAGGTTGGTGGTGGGAACCAGAGCGTTCCTGAAACGGAAGGCGGCGTGCTGGCTGCCGTCGATGGATTGAAAGACACGCTCGCGTTCCACGCCCTCCTGCGCCGTGTCGATAATCAGGAGCGCCGGCTTGTCGTCGATCTGTACGACCGTGTTGAGAAAGTCGGCGCTGGCACCGCCGGTGACGTAGGACTTCTGCCCATTCACCAGGTAACCCTCGGCGGTCGGCTCCGCGCGGGGAAAGTGCGGCGCGGCGCCGGGGTCGGGCCTGGCGAAACCGCTCCGCAGCCGGCCGCTGAGCAGCGGCTCCAGATAACGGCTGCGTAGTGGCTCGTCGACGCCGGCGAGGACGCCGGGGCCCGGCCCGAAGACAGCGCTGCTGTGCGGCGGGTTCCGGGCCATCAGCGCGTCCCGCGCTGCGCACAGCGTCAGCTGATCGGCTGCGCTGCCGCCGAAGGCGGCCGGCTGCGTGAGCGTGTAGAGACCGCTGGCTTGGGACTGCTCGATGATCGTCGGCCTGGCGTCGGCAGCCGGCGTGTCGGCGAGGGGCAGCAGCACGTCCAGCGCGAAGCGGTCAGCGCAGTCGCGCCAGCGTTCGGCTTCAGGCGTCAGCTGTTCCGGCACGCTAGCGTCCGGTCCGCTGAGCTCGAAGTCGCGGCGCAGGCCAGCTCGGTCGGAGTGTCGGTGAGCTCATCAGCCGGGACGCTACAGTGCCGGTCCGATCAGCACGATCGCAATGATCCCGGTCATCACGATCATGCTGCCGATGGCATAGAGGATGAACGTTTCCCGGCGTGCCTGGGAGCGCACCAGAGCCGCCGTTGCGTCTTCGCCGCGGGCTGCCGCCGCTGTGGTCAGCCGGTACCGGGTGATGCCGTCCGGTCGCCGCGGCAGTTTCACGAACAGTTCCGGAGTCGAGTCGAGGCGGCGGGTGACCTCGCTGAAGCTCATGCCGGTGCGCCGCGCAAGCTGCGTCGGGTGCAGCGCTTTGTGATCGTTGTCGATGAAGCAGGCGTAGAGCTCGAGCAGGCGTGCCTGTTTGCCGCGAAAGCGAAACTGGAAATTCAGGGTTTCAAGCATCGTGCGCGCAGGTTAGCACGGCGCTGCAGCGGGCTCAGCTGCCGGCGCGACTGGTCCGACCTCTCGCTCAGGCGGGCCGGTGCGCGAGGAATAGCGCTCGCAGCGGTGCCGGCCAGCCTTCCCGGGTCTGCGTGGGGTCCTCCGCGTCGAGAAAGGTTGGCAGGGAATCGAATCGCATCCAGGCGGTGGTGTGCTGTTCTGCGACGCTGGTCGGGCTGAGATCGATACAGGCGGCGCTGCTGAAGCCGGCACCCGCCAGCCAGGCCAGCACGGTGTGTGCCCGCGGCACGATCCAGACGTTGCGCATCTGCGCGTAGCGCTGCTTGTGCCGGGCCGGTTCCAGGTCCGGACCCGTCGCGACAACCAGCGTCTCGAGCAGCAGCGTGCCGCCCGGACGCAGCGTCCGGTACAGGGAGCGCAGGTGCTCGGCCGGGTCGCGGCGGTGGTAGAGCACGCCCATGCTGAGCGTCAGGTCGAACTCGAGGCTTTCCAGGGTGCCATCAGCCGGCAGTGCCTCGAGCGGCAGCGGCAGCACCCAGTTGCGCTCGCGGCAGCGCGGATCACCGCTGGCGAAGTGATCGATGGCGAGGTGCTGCATGCAGAACAGCAGCGTCGGGTCGATGCCGATCACCTGGGTCGCGCCAGCGCCCAGCATGCGCCAGCCGAAGTAGCCGTTGCCGCAGCCAACGTCCAGCACGTGGGCGTCGGTCCAGTTGACGGCGCCCGCGACGCGGTCCCATTTCCAGTCGGAGCGCCACTCGGTATCGAGCCCGAGGCCGAAGAGGTCGAAGGGACCTTTGCGCCAGGGCCGGAACTGGCGCAACGCCTGCATCAGGGGGTTCAGGGCGACCGGCCGGCTGGCGCAGAGCTGGACCCCCATGCTCGTGTCGATCGTCACCGGCGTGATGCGGGGCAGGGTATCCAGGGCCTCGGCCCAGCGAGCGTAGTCGCCGTGGGCAGCAGAACTGAATCTTGCGGTAGCGGCCAGCAGCGTGGCTCGAAGCGGCGCTGGATAGTGATCACCCAGCGCTCCCTCGAGCCGCTGCCGGAGCTGCTCGGGCACCCGGTCGTTGATGGTGGATTGGTTGGCCGTCGGCTCAGGGCTTCCAGGCGACGAAGGCCGCCCAGTTCAGACAGCGGAACCACTGACGCACAGGGGTGAAACCGATGCCGCGCAGGCGCTCGAGGTGTGTCTGCTCCGTTTCGATCGGCATCACCCGTTCCAGCGCCGCTCGCTTCTGTGCGATCTCGAGCTCCGAGTAGCCGTTGGCGCGTTTGAAGTCCAGATGGACGGCCGCGGCCCAGGCATTGTCCTCGTCGTTGTCGAGCTCAACTTTTTCGGTCAGCACCAGACAGCCGCCGGGTTTGAGAGCCGCGAACAACTGCTCCAGAAGCCCGCCGCGTTCGTCCAGCGGAATGAACTGCAGCAGGTAGTTCAACAGAATGCCGTCGCAGGGTTCGTAGTCAAACGTCTGCACCCCGGCGCAGTGGAAGCTCACCCGCGGATCGCTGATCTGGGCGCGAGCTGTCTGCACCATGTCTGGCGACGCGTCGATTCCTGTGACCCGGAGCTGTGGATCAGCGCTCTGCTTGAGCAGCGCAAGGCTGGACGCGCCGAGGGAGCTGCCGAGATCGTAGACCTTTGCTCCGGCGGCCAGATGGCGAGCGAGAATCAGCGCAGCCAGCGGCAGCACGGTTTCGTAGGCAGGCACGGAACGCCGGATCATGTCGGGAAACACCCCGACGACTTCGGCGTCAAAGCGAAAGTCGACGAGGTCCGAGCGGGGTCTGGAAAATACCTGGTCCTGTGCCATGTGCGCCGTGCCGCGGTCATCTGCTCCGGGAACATGTGATAGCGTAACCGAATGGCCGCCAAGAAGCTGAACCCCGGCGCTGACGCAGGATCGGTGCCGGATCTCGCGCACCCGTCGCTGTATATCAACCGTGAACTCTCGCAGCTCGAGTTCTGCCGCCGTGTCCTCGCGCAGGCCCGCGACGCGCGGTTGCCGTTGCTCGAACGGTTGCGCTTCGTGTGCATCACAAGCTCGGTGCTTGACGAGTTCTTCGAGATCCGCGTCGCCGGTCTCAAGCAGCAGGAAGCCTATGCCTCCGCGCGCCGTGGCGCCGACGGGTTGTCACCGACGGAACAGCTGCAGCAGATTGCCAGGGCTGTGCATGAGATCTCCGATGAGCTGTATACGACCTATCGCGACGTCGTGGTGCCGCAGCTCGACCTGCAGTCGATCCGGTTTCTCAACGCAGCGGACTGGAGCGACCGGCAGCAGCAGTGGCTGCGGCGTTACTTCAAGCGTGAGCTGGCACCGATTCTGAGCCCCATCGGCCTCGATCCGGCGCACCCGTTTCCCCAGCCGCAGAACAAGGCGCTGAACTTCATCGTCACGGTCGAGGGCGAGGATGTCTTCGGCCGGCAGAGCGGCAAGGCCGTAGTGCCTGCACCGCGGGCGCTGCCGCGGGTCATCGCTCTGCCGGACACCGCAGCGTCTGGCGGGCACGACTTCGTGCTGCTGTCGTCGATCATCGCTGCCTACGTCGGCGATCTGTTCCGCGGTATGAAGATCACCGGCTGCTACCAGTTTCGCGTCACCCGCAACAGTGATCTGTTTGTGGATGAAGAAGAGGTCGACGATCTCAAGCGGGCTATCGAAGGCGAGCTGTCGCAGCGGCACTATGGCGATGCCGTGCGGCTCGAGGTTGCCAGTGACTGTCCGGCCGAGCTGGTGGCCTTTCTACGCAGCCAGTTCAAGCTGGGTCCGGACGACGTCTATGGCTGCGATGGTCCGGTCAACCTGAACCGCCTGGCCGCGGTGCCGGACATGGCGCGGCGCGCCGATCTCGAGTTTCCACCCTTCGTGCCGCAGGTGCCCAAAGCTTTTGCCGAGGCAGCAGATCCGTTTGCCGCCATCAGCGGTGGCGACATCCTGGTCCATCATCCCTTCGATGCTTTCGGCCCGTTTGTGGATCTGCTGCGCTCGGCCGCCCGCGATCCATCGGTGCTGGCCATCCGACAGACCCTCTATCGCACGGGTACCCAGTCCGCGGTGGTCGAAGCGCTCATGGAGGCCGCCCGCAACGGCAAGGAGGTGCTGGTCATCATCGAGCTGCGCGCGCGCTTTGATGAAGAAGCTAACATCGAGCTGGCGGATGTCCTGCAGGAGGCGGGCGCGCAGGTCATGTATGGCGTTGTCGGCCACAAGACGCACGCTAAGATGTGCCTGGTGCTGCGGCGGGAGGGGCGCAGCCTGAAGCGCTACGTGCATCTGGGCACCGGTAACTACCACCAGCGCACGGCGCGGCTGTACACCGACTACGGCCTGTTCACCTGCGATCGTGACATTGGTGAGGACGTACAGACGCTGTTTCAGCAGCTCACGACCATCGGCAAGGCGGGTCGGCTGCGCCGGCTGCTGCAGTCGCCCTTCTCGCTGCACCGGACCATGATCGAGCTGGTCGACGCCGAGATTGCGCATCAGCGGGCGGGGCGGCCGGCGTGGATCAAGGCGAAGATGAATGCCCTCATCGAGCCCGAGATCATTCAGGCGCTGTATCGCGCGTCGCAGGCAGGAGTCCGGGTGGATCTCGTGATCCGTGGCATCTGCGCGCTGCGCCCCGGTATCACCGGCGTCTCGGAGAACATCCGCGTGCGTTCGATCATCGGGCGGTTCCTTGAACACACCCGGATGTTCGCCTTCGCCAACGCTGGCGACACGCGCGTGTACCTGTCCAGCGCCGACTGGATGGGACGCAATTTCTTCAATCGCGTCGAGACCTGCTTTCCGGTCGACGATGCCGACATCCGCATGCGCATCATGGACGAGTTCGATCTGTATCTGCAGGACAACACCCAGGCCTGGGTGCTCAAGAGCGCTGGCAGCTATCGCCGGCTCACGCCGGGTAAGGCCAAGCGGGTGTCGGCGCAAGCGAGGTTAATGGGTCGCGCAGGTGATGCGGCAGCTTGAGCGGCGGCTGCCGCCGCCCGCCGCTGGGGGCGTGCCCGCAGCGCGTTCACGAGCTGCGGCGCCACTGCGGATCGGCATTCTGTCCTATCGGTCGGATCCGCGGGTCGGCGGGCAGGGTGTCTATGTCGACTATCTCTCGCGCGCCCTCGCTGACGCCGGGCACGCGGTTACTGTTCTGTCCGGGCCGCCCTATCCGCAGCTCGATCCGCGGGTGCGCCTGGTCGAGGTGCCGTCGCTGGATCTGTACGCTCAGCCCCATCATGGTCACTACGCCCTGCGTCCGCGTCACCTCCTGAGCGCGACCGACACCTACGAGTACTTTGGCCATCTCTCCGGCAAGTTTGTCGAACCCTACACCTTCGGCCAACGTGCCTTTGCGTATCTCGAGCACCATGCCGCAGCTTTTGATGTGCTGCTCGACAACCAGGGTCTGGCCAGCGGCATTCTCGAGGCCAGCCGCCGCTTCAAGCTGCCGCTGGTCACCATGATCCATCATCCGATCACTGAAGACCGACGGCTGGCGCTGGATGCGGCTGCGGGTTGGAAACAGCGCCTGTTGATTCGACGCTGGTATGCGTTCCATCACATGCAGATTCGCACCGCGCGCGAGCTCGAGCGCATCGTCAGCCCGTCGGAGTCGGCACGTGCGCATGTGGCTACGGAGTTTGGCATTGATCCGGGGCGGATCACTGCCATACCGCTTGGCGTCGATCAGTCGGCGTTCCGGCCCGACCCGAGTGTCGTGCGCGTACCGAATCGGATCGTCACTACCGCCAGTGCCGATGTCCCCCTGAAGGGGCTGCCGGTTCTCATCGACGCCTACGCAGCGCTGCTCGAACGGTACCCGATGCTCGAGCTGCGGGTGATCGGGCAACTGCGTCGTGGCCGCACGGCTGAACGTATCAAAGCACTCGGACTCACCGACCGCATCGTCTTCAAGGCAGGGCTCGGCCGGGCTGAGCTGGCCCGCGAGTTCCAGTCCGCGACCCTGCTGGTCTCGCCGTCGCTCTACGAAGGCTTCGGCCTCCCCGCTGCCGAGGCCATGAGCTGTGGTACGCCAGTGATTGTCACCGATGGCGGGGCGCTGCCGGAGGTTGCCGGAGCGGCGGGTCTCATTGTGCCGCGCGGAAATGCTGCCGCGCTTGCCGACGGGATCGATCAGCTGCTGGCTGATCCAGCGCGTCGTGCGGAGGTCGCTGCGGCCTGTCTCGAGCGTGCCCGGCGCTGCTTCAACTGGACAACGATTGCGCCCCGGTACATCGAGCTGTTCGAGGCGAGCATGGCGGCTTCATGCTGACCGTGCGGTTCGAATACCTCGACCTCGCGCCGGGCGCCTGGGTCCTCGATCTGGGCTGTGGCGAGGGCCGCCACGTCCATGGCCTGCACATGCTCGGCACGGTAAATGTCGTTGGTGCCGATCTTGACCAGCCGTCGCTCGACAAGGCCGAGCAGGGACTGCAGACCCTGCCGGACTATCCGCGCCAGGGACCGCTCGTCACTCGGCTCGATCAGGTTGATGCGCTGCAACTGCCCTATGACCGCGCGAGCTTCGATGCGGTGATCTGCTCCGAAGTGCTGGAGCATATCGGCCCCTACACGGCGGTGTTAGCGGAGATCCGACGGGTGCTCAAACCGGAGGGCCGGCTCTGCGTCAGCGTCCCGCGCGGTTGGCCGGAGCGGCTCTGCTGGCGGCTTGCACCGCCACCGGATGGCTACGCCTACGAACCCGGTGGGCACCTTCGGATCTTCGATCCGGTCGATCTGCGAATCTCCATCGAGCACTGCGGTTTCGCCTACCGGCGGCGGCATCATGCGCACGCCCTGCACAGCCCGTACTGGTGGTTGCAATGCCTGTTCTGGAAAGATCGGGAGCGCCACCCTCTGGTGCGTGCCTATCACCGGTTCCTGGTCTGGGACCTGCTGCAGCGTCCCTGGCTGACGCGGCTGTTGGAAGCCGTGCTGAACCCGGTGCTCGGCAAGAGCCTGGTGCTGTACTACGGTCCGCGGAGCGCGCGTCGATGAACTGGCAACAGGCGGCGCTCACCATCTCGGATCTGCCGCAGTACTTTTACGGTTCTGCGCAACGCATTCTGGCCGTGCAGACACAGGACGGGGCCATACCCTGGTATCGCGACGGGCCTTGGGATCCGTGGAATCACACCGAGTGCGCCATGGCGTTGTCGGCGCTCGATCAGCGCGCCGCAGCCGAACAGGCCTACGCCTGCCTCGCCAGGCGTCAGAAAGCGGACGGGTCCTGGCTTGCGGATTATGGCAACGCCGTACCCATGAAAGACCGGCTGACGATGTCCCGCGGTCCCGCGCCTCAGGCTCATGATACGAACTTCGCTGCCTACTGCGCCGTGGGCATCCTGCATCACACGCTGTGCTTCGACGATTTCGACTTTGCCCGTCGTTACTGGCCAACGGTGTCCCGTGCCATGGGATTCATCCTGAGCCTGCAGACCTCCACCGGCGACATTCCGTGGTCCCTCGAGGCGGCGCAGCTGAAGCTGAGCGAGCCGCTGCTGGCAGGCAATGCTTCAATGTTCAAGAGCCTCGAGTGCGCGCTGCGCCTCGCCGTGCTGCTGGGCGAAGACACGGACTGGCTGGAGCGCGGGCGCAACCGCCTGGGTCATGCCATCGAACGGGCGTCGCAGTCGCTGCCGCCCACCGGCGGCGGGTTCGCCATGGACTGGTACTACCCGGTGCTTGCCGGGGCTCTGCCTCGTGTCGCCGCCACGGAGCGCCTCGATGACCGCTGGGACCAGTTCGTCGAAAGTGGTCGCGGGTGCCGGTGCGTGGCGCATGAGCCCTGGGTCACGGTGGCAGAGACCTGTGAGCTGGTGCTGGCCCTGCTGTCCGTCGGCCGGCGTCACCGAGCTCTCCAGCTGCTCGACAGCCAGCTGCGTTATCGCGACAGCGACGGCAGCTTCTGGATGGGGTGGCAGTTCGACGAGCAGATCTTCTGGCCCGCTGAAAAGCCGACCTGGACGCAGGCTGCGGTCATTTTGGCGAGCGATGCCTTTTTCGAATCATCCCGTGCGCACGATCTGTTGATCCGGCACGCGTCCTACCGGCGGCGCAGCACCCGGAGGCTTGCTACCGCCTCGACGTCCTCGAACAGGCCGGACGCCAACGCCAGCTGATAGATCTCGAACGGCGGACGACCGCCATCGGCGGGGTCCGGGAACACATCGTGTATGGCGAGGACCCCCCCGCTGATCAGGTGTCGGGTCCAGCCACTATAGTCGTGCATCGCGTGTTCGGTCGTATGCCCGCCATCGATGAACAGGAACGCGAGCGGCGTCTGCCAGGCGGTTGCGATACGCGCGGAGCGGCCGACAACCGGAATGACCTGATCTTCCAGGCCCGCTCGCTGCAGGGTGTCCCGAAAGACGGGCAGCGTATCGAGCCGGCCAGCCGTGGCATCCCACAGTTCGGGATCATGATATTCCCAGCCCGGTTGGTTTTCTTCCGAGCCGCAATGGTGATCGATGGCGAACAGCAGGCCGTCGCCATCGCGGCACGCCGTACCCAGGTACAGCGTCGACAAGCCGCAGTAGGACCCGATCTCGGCGAGCGGCCCCTTCGATGCCTGTTTCAGGGCGTGCCGATACAGGCAGGCGCCTTCCTCGGCGGCCAGGAAACCCTTCACGGTGCCGGGATCGATCGGGAGCTGCATAGGCCGTTTCCTCGAAGGCGCCGGTCAGCCGCGCACCGCAAGCGGCAGCGCGGCGTAGCCGAGCAGCCGGTTGCTCGCCGTATGGGTTGGTGTGCCGGCCGGTTCCAGCACGACCGCGTGTTCCTTGAGCACGCGCAGCAGCACCTTCAGCTCCAGCCGCGCGAGGCTGGCGCCAAGGCAGAAGTGTACGCCTGCGCCGAACCCGAGATGCGGGTTCGGCCAGCGCGCCGGGTCAAAGGAGAACGGTTCGGCAAAGACCTCGGCATCGCGGTTGGCAGACAATTCCCAGATCGTCAGCTTGTCGCCAGCCTTGAGCTGTTCCCCGCGCCACTCGCAGTCGGTTGTGACCGTGCGGCGCTTATAGATCGACGGTGTCGACCAGCGGACGACTTCTTCAACCGCGGCTCGTAGCCCTGCCGCTGAGGTATCGAGCTCGTGCCAGAGATCGGGTGCGCGCGCGAACTCGTAGAGCGCGCTGCCGATAGCGCTGCGAGTGGTTTCGGCCCCCGCCGGAAACAGCAACCCGAAAAAGGCGATCAGCTCGCGATCCGAGAGCTGGCTGCCGTCGTCGGGAAAGCGGGCGTGCACGATGGTCGAGAAGATATCGGTCCCCGGCCGGGTGCGACGCTCGGTGATGAGCCGCTGGGCGTAGTCGCGCAGGCGCCGGCGCCCCTCCCGGCCAATTATCTGTGCCTGGCCGCCGCTCTGCTGAGCGTCGATGGCGTCCATCAGCTCACTGGCATCTCTGAGCGGGATACCGAGCAGGCCGGCGATGGTGGCGAGGGGAATCGGCCGCGCCAGCGCGCGCATGGCGTCGAAGGGTCTGTCGGCCGGCAACGCAGCCAGCAGCGTCACCACCTGATTGACGAGCTGGCCCTCGAGGTGTTCGAGAGCGCGGGGTGTGAAGCCGCGGCTGATCAGGCTGCGCAGGCGTCGGTGCTGGGGATCGTCGGTCATGTTCAGCATAACGCCGGCGTTGTGCTCGTCCCGCAGGCCGGTACCACCGCCAACCCGCGTGCCGCCGGTGGCGGAGGAAAAGCGGTTCGGGTCCCGCAGCACGGCTGCGCAGTCACCGTGGCGGCTGACGACCCAGAAACCTTCCTGGTCCGGAGAGGCTGCCGTGCCCGGATGCCAGGCGAGGGGGCCGGCCTCGCGCAGGCGCTGGAACTCGTCATGGGGAAAGCCGGCGCGGAAGCTCGAGCTATCGGCGAGATCGACCTGGACGGTGACAGCAGCCACGGGGTCAGGCGAGCTGCAGTTTGAGCTCGTAGCCGGCGGTCGCCAGGTAGTCGGCCTCCTGCTCAAGGTCCAGCCGGGTCAGCGGATGGGCGTCGAGCCAGCGGCGGTCCAGGCTGAGCTTCAGCTTCCGGTCGTCGGCCTTCAGCTGCAGGCGCTTGGGGAGCTGGCCAGTTCGGGCCCGGTGCATGACTGCTGCCAGCCGCAGCAGCACCGCCAGGCGAATGAGCCGCAGCGAGCGCGGACTGTTGCTGTCGAATTCTTCCTTCGGAAACTTTCGCCGATGCGCGCGTACCAGCAGCGCAAGCCCCGTCTGCTCGGCCTGGGAGAACCCGGGCAGGTCCATGTTGGCGATCAGGTAGTAGCCATGCTTGTGGTAGGCGCTGTGCGCGAGGCTGAGGCCGATCTCATGGACCTGCGCTGCCCAGCCGAGCTTCCGAGCGTCCTGGTCTTCGGTCAGGTTCCAGGCTTTCCCGACCTGAGCCAGCAGATCCAGCGCCAGCAGGCGGACGCGGTCTGCCTGCAGCTCATCGAGATGAAAGCGCGTCGTCAGGTTGCTGATGGTCTGATCCCGTACGTCCTGGCGGTCCTGACGCCCGAGCAGATCGAACAGCACCCCTTCGCGCAGCGCGCCCTGGGACGTGGAGAGGCTCTGAATGTCCAGGTTGCGCAGCAGTCCCGTCAGAATCGAGATGCCGCCGACGAAGACCGGCGCGCGGTCCTGGTTCAGCCCCGCCAGGTTGATCGCGGCATTGCTTTCGATAGCAATCAGCCGCTCGATGACCGCTTCCAGATCCGGCAGGGTAATGGCATGAGGCTCGGCCTGGTTGTGATCCGGCAGCTGCGCGATCACGCTGCCGGTGGCGAGGATGGTGCCGGACGCCCCGATGGCCCGGTCCCAGCCGGCATTCTGGTACTGGGTCAGGACCGGTTCCAGCTCCTGCTGGGCAAAGGCGATCGCTTTGTCGAAGCTGCCGCGGGTGAGCTTGCCGCTCTTGAAGTACCGCTGCGTCATGTTGACGCAACCCATGTGCAGGCTGTTCACGACCTCGGTTTCGTAGCGATGGCCAACGATCAGCTCGGTACTGCCGCCGCCGATGTCGATCACCAGGCGCCGTTCGTCCGTGGCATCCAGATCGTGAGCAACGCCCAGGTAAATCAGCCGCGCCTCTTCGACCCCGGATATGGTTTCGATCTGATGACCGAGGGCCGCTTCGGCGGCGCGCAGGAAGTCGCCGCTGTTCTTTGCTCGGCGCAGCGTGCTGGTGCCGACCACGCGGACGTGGTTGGACGGCAGCTGATGCAGCCGCTGTCCGAACCGACGCAGGCATTCGAGTGCACGCTCCGCGGCTTCGGGTGCCAGCTGGCCTCGATCGTTCAGGCCATCGGCCAGGCGGACCATTTCCTTCAGCTTGTCGATGACCAGCACACGCCCGCCGCGATGGCTGGCGACGATCAGGTGGAAGCTGTTCGACCCGAGGTCCAACGCAGCGAACTGATCAGCCTCGATCGCGGATTGCGGTGTCTTGGCGGCTAGAGCCATGGGTTCCCCGACGCTACGAAACGCATACGGCTGCCTAGTGTAATGGAATCGGCCGGGTGCCAGCGATGGCTGCTCATGCGGTGGTGAGCTCGTTGTAGATGGCGGGCGGCAACGGGCAGTCCAGCGTGGCAGCAACGCCCTGCAGCAGCGCGCCCTCGTCGACCGTCACCAGCTCGTCGGCGAGCACCGTAGCGGCTGCTGCCTTCAGCACCCGGGGTTTGGCCAGCGGCGTCAGCCGGCGCAGCCTGCCCATGGCCCCGCTCAACCGTTCGAGATTCGGATCAGGCCGGCTGTCGAAGGCCAGCGCCAGGCCCAGGGCCTCAGCGCCGGCGGCAAAGGCTTCGCGTTGTGAGCGCGCCTGCGGGTTGCCGCGGGTCGCGAGCGCGCTCAACAGCTCGGCACAGGCGTCGCTGACCTGGCTCAAGGTGCCGTAGCGCCAGCGCGGCGGCGAGGGTTTTTCGAAGTGCGGCCGCAGTTCCTGCACGAGAATCCGGTGCAGCACCCACTCGAAGAGCGCAATCTGCCGGTCTGCTTTGATGAGCTCCGCGATGGTGCGCAGCAGCCGCTGCGCCTGGTCGCGGGAACTCGCCTTCAGCGCCGGCATGGCGGCCTGGGCCAGCGTCAGGCGGTGCAGGTCATCGGTGGTTTCGAGCAGTGGTAGCAAACCTTCGACCGCGCCGGGCAGCCGCGCATCGTCCCGCTCCGCTACCTGCGCCAGCTGCCGTTGCCGCAGCAGCGGATCGGTTGCAATCAGCAGCGCGTAGATGAGCGCCCTGGCATCAAAGGGCGAGTGCGCAGCGTCGCGCAGCTTGTGTTCCGTCGAGTCGAGCACGGCTTCTGCGGTGCGCCGCGAGACCTCGCTCGGATTACCCACAAGCTGGGGCGAATCAGCTACCCGGGATTCGACGACGTCGAGCGCCAGCGCCTCGGTGCCTGCGTGCAGGCCGCTCAGCCGTGGATCACTGGGGCCGCTGGCCGCGAGGCCGGCGTTGCCTTCAAGGAACTGACCGTCCCAACCGGGTTCGATGGCGCGGATGCGGTCCGGTAGCGGGGGATGCGTAGCCATCAGCCCGCCGAGCCAGTGACCGACACCTTCGGCGAAGTACATGTGGCTGGCTTCGGCGGCGTTCGGGCTCAGCATCCGGCTGCCGGCAGTACTGCCACCGATCTTCTTCAGCGCGTTCGCGAGCCCCGGCGGGTTGCGGGTGAACTGCACTGCAGCCGCGTCGGCGAGATACTCCCGCTGCCGGCTGACGGCGCTCTTGATCAGGTTGCCGAAGAAGGTGCCGCCGAAGCCGATGGCCATCAGCCCGACGCCGAACAGCGCAACGGGAGCACCATTGCTCGAGCCGCGGCGGCCCGAGCTGCCGCGATGGGAGCCACGCAGCAGCAGGCGGCCGAGCAGCCCGAGAAACAGGATCCCGTAGAGCAGCGCGATGAGGCGCAGGTTGATGCGTGTGTCGCCGTTCAGGAGATGGCTGAACTCGTGCGCCATGACTCCCTGCAGCTCGTCCCGGTTGAGCGCATCCAGCGAGCCCTGATTGATGCCGATCACCGCATCGCCGGTACTGAAACCCGCGGCGAAGGCATTGATGCCCGGTTCCGGGATCAGGTACACGGGCGGCACGGGAACGCCGGAGGCGAGCGCCATCTCTTCGACCACGTTGAGCAGCCGCCGCTGCTGCCGGTCGGTGGTATCGGGGGCAACGAGGTGTCCGCCCAGGGCTTCCGCGACAGCGCGACCGCCGCCGGACAGCTGCGCGAACTTGAACAGGCAGGCCAGACCGACGGTGCCGACCACGCCCAGGGTGACCCAGAGCCAGGTCAGCGGCGGGATGCTGAGCAGCCGGGTCTCGAGATTTGCGACGCCGACGCTGTTGGGTTCCTGCAGCAGCACCAGCGCCGTGCCAACCAGCAGGTTCGTCAGCAGCACCAGCGTCAGCACGGCTGCGCCGAACAGCACGACGAGCCGGCTCGTCATGCGCCGGGCCGAGTCCTGCGCCCGATAGAAGTCCATGGCGGCTACGTGGCGCCGGTTCCTGTCCCAATGACCCTAGAACTTCACCTCCGGCGCGGCCTGGATGGCGGCGCTGTCTTCGAATTCCAGGAGGTTGGCGTCCGCCGGATGGCCAAACATGTTGGCGAAGATGACCGGCGGGAAGGACTGCCGGTAGGTGTTGTATTCCATCACCTGATCGTTGAAAGCCTGGCGCGCAAAGGCGACCCGGTTCTCCGTGCTGGTCAGCTCTTCGCTGAGCTGCATCATGTTCTCATTGGCCTTGAGGTCCGGGTAGGCCTCGACGACCACATTGAGCTTCGACAGGGCGCCCTGCAGCAGGCCTTCGGCAGACTCCAGCTGCTTCATGGCACCGGCATTGTCGGGCTTACCGGCAATGGCCTCGAGGCCTGCCAGCGCCTGATTGCGCGCATTGACGACGGCTTCGAGGGTTTCACGCTCGTGCGAGAGGTAGCCTTTGGCGGTTTCGATCAGGTTCGGAATGAGATCGTAACGGCGCTTGAGCTGCACCTCGATCTGCGCGAACGCGTTCTCGTAGCGGTTCTTCAGCGCCACCAGCCGGTTGTAGATGGCGATCACCCAGAAGGCGAGCCCCGCGAGGATCACCAGAAATATGATAAAGCCCATGTGCTGTTCCCTCTGCAGGCGCCGGTGTGTGCACGCTGTGCCGGCGGTGGTGATTGCGGTGGCCGATTGCGTCCGGACTCAGCGGTGCCGTTGCAGCCGAATCCATGACCGGATCGGTACGCTGAGCTCGGGCCGGATCAATCCGGCAGCCCGAGGACCCGTTTGGCGATCACGTTGAGCTGCACCTCGCTGGTACCGCCCTCGATGGAGTTGGCCTTCGATCGCAGCCACTGCCGGGTCGTGGCGAGCTCTTTCTCGGAGAACTGGTCGCCTTCCCAGCCCAGTGCCTGGGTACCCATCAGCTCGAGCATCAACTCGTACTTGCGCTTGTTCTGCTCGGTGCCGTAGTACTTGAACATCGAGGCCAGATGACCGTTGGAAATACCCGCCTTGGCTTCTTCACCGGCCCGCGCCAGCGTCAGCTGGAAAGCTTTGTCGTCGCGCATGTGACGTGCAACCCGGGTCCGTGCCGCGTTGTCGGCCACGCGGCCGTCACTGGTGCCGACGTAATCCTTGGCAATGTCCGAGAGCTTGCGTCCGGCTGCGCCGTCTGCTGACTGACCGCCGATGCCGGAGATCATCTGCCGCTCGTGCTGCAGGAGCCGTTTGGCGATGGTCCAGCCCTTGTTCAGCTCGCCGACGAGCTGGGTCTTCGGAACTTTGACGCCGTCGAAGAAGGTCTGGCAGAACGGTGAGGAGCCCGAGATCAGCGTGATCGGCGAAGTGCTCACGCCCTCGCTTGCCATGTCAAAGAGGAGGAAGCTGATGCCCTCGTGCTTCGGGGCGTCCGGATCCGTCCGGACCAGACAGAAGATCCAGTCCGCCTGGTCGGCGTAGGAAGTCCAGATCTTGGCGCCGTTGACCTCGAAATAGTCGCCGCGGTCTTCAGCCTTGGTCTGCAGGCCGGCCAGGTCGGAACCGTAGTTCGGCTCCGAGTAGCCCTGGCACCAGCGGATCTCGCCGCGGGTGATCGACGGCAGATACTGGAGCTTCTGCTCGTGGCTCGCAAACTCGAGCAGCGCCGGGCCCAGCATCCAGATGCCGAAGCTCTGCACCGGCGCTCGCGCGTTGATGCGGCTCATTTCCTGCAGCAGGATGCGGTTCTCGTCGGCTGACAACCCGCCGCCGCCGTACTCGGTGGGCCAGGTCGGGCAGGTCCAGCCGCGCTCCGCCATGCGTTCCAGCCAGACCTTGGATTCGGGGTTCTTGTAGACCTGAGTGCGGCCGCCCCAGATGACCTCATCTTCGGGGGTGGGGGTCCGCATCGAGGGCGGGCAGTTGGCGTCCAGCCAGCTGCGGGTTTCAGCACGAAATGCGTCAAGATCTGCCATGTTCGGCTCCTCAGATTTGCTGCGCGAAGTGTACCGGACTTTCTGCTTCGGCACGGCCTGAGGCCCACGCCTGGCAAGGGTACTGCGATGGCCGTCGCGCTTTCTGCCGGTAACCGCGGGCGCCTATACTCGAGCGATGAGTACTGCTTTTAGTGCCCGCGATTTCCGCACCGCGATGGGCCAGTTTGCAACCGGGGTGACCGTGGTGACCGGGCTGGCCCCGGACGGCGCGGAGATGGCACAACCGCTGGGCTTTGTTGCTCAGTCCTTCGTCTCCGTGTCCCTGGAACCTCCGCTGATCGCGATCTGTCCCGGGCGGCAGAGCACCAGCTGGCCGTTGATCCGCCGGCGCGGCGACTTTGCCGTCAACGTGCTCGCCGCCGATCAGCGGTCACTCTGCGAGGGCTTTGCGCGGTCCGGGGGCGACAAGTTCAGCGGCATCAATTGGACCAGCGGCCTGCGCGGGCTGCCGCTGCTTGCGGGGGCGATCCTGCAGGTGGAGTGTTCGGTGGCCGGCGAGCACGAGGCGGGCGATCACTGGATCGCGCTCGGCGCGTTCGAGCGCCTGAGCCTGCTGCGCCCTGATGCCGCGCCGCTGCTGTTTTTCCGTGGTGGCTACCCGCTGCTCGAGCTCCCCGGGTGAGGTACCGCGGGCGCGGCACCGGCCATTAGGTTGCCCGTCGGGCCGATGGGGTCAGCTCAGGCCTTCGACCGGCAGCAGGGCGCCGTGGACGTCCCGGGCGGCGTCGGACGCCAGAAATCCCACCACACCCGCAATAGATTCCGGGCGCACCCACTGGCTGAAATCGGCGTCGGGCATGTCCGCCCGGTTCCGGGCCGTGTCGATCAGGCTCGGCAGTACAGCGTTGACGTTAATGCCGTCGGCCTTGAGTTCTTCGGCCATTGATTCCGTGAGCCGGTGCACGACGCTCTTGGCGGCGCTGTAGGCCCCCATCGCACCGCCGCCGCGCAATCCGGCACGGGCACCGACGCTGATGATGCGGCCGCCGCCGCCGCGCTTCATCACCGGCACCACGGCGCGCGCCGTATTGAACACGGAGCGGGCGTTGAGGTTGAACATGAAGTCCCAGGTGTCGGCGCTGGTCTCGTGTACTGCGTCGCCCATGGTGAAGCCGCCGGCGATGTTGGCGAGCACGTCGATGCGCCCCAGCGCCGTGACCACAGCGCCCACCGCTGCAGCGGTGGCGTCCGCAGAGGTGAGGTCGCAGGTGGCGGACCAGTGTGCGTTGTCGATGGGCGTCAGATCGAGCTGCGCAAGCGTCGCCCCTGCGGTGGCGAAGTGCTCCACTACGGCAACGCCGAGCGCGCCGGCGGCGCCGGTGACGAGGACGATCTTTCCGCTGAATTCACTCATGCGTCGGCAAGCGCTTCGAGCGCCTCCCAGTGCAGGTCACCGAACTGCCCGTTGGGATTTACCGGCTGCAGGCAGACATGCGTGGCGCCGGCGTCGAAATGCTGCCGGATCCGGTCCTTGATGGCGTCGACGGTTCCCCAGGCGAAGGTGGCATCGATGAACTTGTCGGAGCCGCCATTGTCCAGGTCGCTTTCCGCGAGGCCCATGCGCAGCCAGTTGTTGCGGTAATTGGGCAACCCGAGATAAATCTGAGCGACCGGCCGCGCCAGCTCACGCGCTTTGGCGGCATCGGCTTCGAGGATGACCTTCTGCTCTACGCAGAGCATTGGTCCATCGCCAAGGTGTTTGCGGGCGAAGGCCGTATGGTCCGGCGAGACGAAATAGGGGTGTGCGCCGGCCGTGTGGCTGGCGGCCAGCTCCAGCATTTTCGGGCCCAGAGCAGCGATGACCGTGTGCGGCTCCTCTGCTGGCGGAACCGCCTGATAGGGCGACGCTTTCATGGCTTCGAGGTACGTGCGCATGGTCTTCACTGGCGGTCCGTACTCGAGGCCGCGAACGCCTTCGACCATGGGTTTGTGGGACACGCCGAGGCCAAGCAGGAACCGGCCGCCGGACTGTTCTGCCAGACTCTTCTGGGCGGCCAGCGTAACCCCCGGCTCCCGGTGATAGATGTTGGCGATGCCGGTCGCCAGGTTCAGCGTGCGGGTGTTGGCCAGCAGCCAGCTGGCGGCCACCGTCGGATTGCGACCCACGGTCTCCGGAATCCACAGCGTGCCGTATCCGAGCTGCTCGATCCGCTGCGCGGCTTCTGCCGCCATCGGGGCTGGCATGCCATCCAGGAAATACCATACGCCCAGTCTTCCAACTTCCATCTCTCACACCCTCGCTAGACTCAGACGGGCATACTAGGGAACCTCCGCGGAAGTATCGATACTCGGGGGTTGAGACCCCACCGATCCGGACAGCAGTGCCTTTCGGCGCTGCCGGGTGCAGAGCGCGGGTACGCCTGCCGACCGCTTGCGGCGCAGCGCAGATCGGGGCCCGGGCGGGTCCGGAAACGAATGGCAGGGTTGACACTTCATGGTTAGCAACGAGCAGCAGGCAGAGGCCAGCGCCGAGACGGCCGCTCCGCCGGAGCCAGCGCCGGCGGCGACGGAGCGGCCGGGTATCTGGCAGCTGGCGCTGCCGTCGATCCTCGGCAACCTGTCGTTTTCGCTCGTCGGGATGGTGCAGACCAAGTTCGTGGGTGAACTGGGGCCGCAGGCGCTGGCTGCGGTAGGTGCGGGGCAACGTATCTTCTTCGCCATGGCCGCCATCTACATGGCAGTCAGCGCCGGTACCACCGCCCTGGTGGCACGGGCCTGGGGTGCTGAGGACTACACCGAAGCCAGCCGGATCACCATGGCTTCGCTCGTGCTGGCGGCGCTCTTTGCGCTGGCGATGACCATTGTCGGCCTGCTGTTCGCGCGCTCGCTCGCCGGCCTGTTTGGTCTCGACGACGCCACGCTGGATCTGGCGGCAGAGAACATCCGTTGGATTGCAGCGTTCAACATCGCGTTCTCCATCAATTTCATCCTGAGTGCGGCGCTGCGGGCGTCCGGCGACGCCTGGAACCCGCTGTGGATCAGCTTCGGCGTCAATCTGCTGAACCTGCCACTGTTGTACCTGTTTGTCTTCGGCAACTACGGCTGGCCACAGATGGGCGTTGCCGGTGTCGGAATCTCCGCGGGCCTGGCTTTTTCCGCCGGTTCCGCGGCGCTCCTGTTTCTGTGGCTGACCCAGCGTTTCCGGGTCAAGCATGTGAGCGGCGGCTGGTGGCGCCGGCGGCGGCTCAAGCGGTTGCTCGACATCGGCTATCCGGCTGCGCTCGAGCAGAGCGTGTTCCAGATCGGCTTCCTCGCGTTCCTGATGCTGATCGGCATCAACTACGGCACGGAAGCGTTTGCTGCCTATAACATCGGCGTCAACATGCTCGGCATCTGCATGACCGTCGGCTTCGGTTTTTCCATCGCTGGCGCGACGCTGGTCGGGCAAAACCTGGGCGCCAACGACATGGCAGGCGCAACCCGCAGCGGCTGGCGCGCCGGTGGCCTGGCCATGCTGTCCATGGGCTTTCTCGGCCTGATGGTGTCGATCTATGCCGAAGAGCTCGCGCTGTTTTTCATCGGCGATGAACCGCTCACGGTGCGTTATACGGTGCAGTTCACCTATATCCTCGGCGCCATGATGCCGCTGCTCGCCATCGAGTTCGCCATTGGCGGCGCCCTGCGCGGCGCCGGGGACACGCGGTTCCCGCTCATTACCACCATTCTCGGGCTGATCGGCATGCGCTGTGGGCTAGCGGCGCTGTTCACCTACCTCGAGTTACCGGTTGTCTGGGTGTACGCCGCCCTGGTTGGCGACTATCTGCTCAAGGGCACGCTGCTGGTCTGGCGCTTTCACCGGGGCCGCTGGAAAACCCTGTACAGCAACGAGGCGCTGGTAGAGCATGAATCGGCGTGAGCCAGCCGGGGTTTACCCGCAATGCCGGAAATACCCGATCTCGATGTTTACGTTGACCATCTCGAACGGCGCCTCGAGGGGCAGCCGCTGGAACAGCTGCGGATCGCCAGCCCGTTTGTGCTGCGTACGGTGGAGCCGGCCCCCGATGCGTTCCTGGGGCGTCCGCTGAGGGCGGTCAGGCGGCTGGCGAAGCAGCTTGTCTTCGAGTTCTCCGACGAGCACTTTCTGGTGCTGCACCTGATGATTGCAGGGCGGCTGCAGTGGCGCGAAAGCACCGCAAGCACGCCAGTTACGCTGCCGAAGCGCAATGGCCTGCTCGCCCTCGACTTTACCCCCGGCACGGTGCTGGTCACCGAGCCGAGCAAAAAGAAGCGGGCGTCGCTCAAGCTGCTGCGTGGCGCTGCAGCCCTCGCCGCGCTCGATCCTGGTGGTATCGAGGTGCAGCAGGTGACGCTCGATGTATTTGCCGAGCGGCTGAAGGCGGCGCCGCATACGCTGAAGCGTGCCCTGACCGACCAGCGTGTATTTGCCGGTATCGGTAATGCCTACTCCGACGAGATCCTGCACCGCGCACAGCTGTCGCCGTTCAAGCCGGTCCGCAACCTGAGCCCGGCGGAAATCGAAACGCTGTACCACGCCATCCAAGCCTGTCTCGAAGAGTGGACCGAACGGCTGCGCACCGCGAGCGGTGCAAAGTTTCCTGCGAAGGTCACGGCCTTTCAGGCAGAGATGGCCGTGCACGGTAAGTACCGCGAACCCTGTCCGGTCTGCGGGGCGCCCGTGCAGCGCATTCGCTATGCAGAAAACGAGGCCAACTACTGTGCCCGCTGCCAGACCGGGGGGCGGGTGCTGGCCGATCGATCTCTGTCGAGGCTCTTGAAAGACAACTGGCCGAAGCGGATCGAAGACCTCGAGGGTTGAGCTGCAACGGGCTAGTGCTGCGCCGACCGACGATGTGCCGTGGAGGACAGATCGCTGCGGAATTCGTCTTCGGTCACGCCGCTGCACAGTTTGCGCAGGCGGCGCGGCAGCTTGAGGTCTGCGAGCGTCTGAAAGTCTCCGTTCAACCTCCGCCCGAACACCAGAAACCGTGTCTCAAGCTGCGCCAGCTCGTCGAGCGCCTTGTTGCAGGCGGCCTGGCTGCCGTAGTACCTCGCCATCCCGATCCGCTCGATGGTGTCGGCCCCTACGGCAAAGGTGACACCCGGGAACTCACGCGCCTTGCCGATGAAGGTGGGCAACCGGGTCAACCACAGGCGTCCGGCGGAGCCGGGGCCGCGGAACGGCGCCAGCCGCTCGCTGATCGTGCTGTAGTCGAGGCTGTGCTTATCGACGTTGGTGATGGCGAGTTCGAAAGCGCCGGGGACGTGCAGCTTCGCCTCCGCAACTTCGAGCATCCGGCGATGGCCTGCGTGGAGCGGATTGAAGGAGCCCGGCAACAGCAGCTTTGGCGTCTGCCCGCGGCTGGCTCTGGAAAAGCCGGCAGCCCGAACGCTGTCGGCGCGATCGAGCAGGAGCCGTCGCCATTCGGGTCGAGCCTCGGTCAACGTGGTCTGCGTTGCTTCCGGACCGACAGTCGATGTCTCGCTGTCCTCAAGGTCCAGCGCTTGAGCGAGCACCTGCCACTGCGCCTCATGGAGCAACTTCTCGTGGCTGCGGCGGGTGCCGCGCCGGGGGAAGTCGTAGCGCACGCTCAGGGTCAGTTCAGCTGTCTGGACGGCGACGTGGGCGCGATGTTCACCGCGTTTGGTACGGTCGGTGGCCAGGCTCGCAGTGCAGCCGAAGCCGAAGCACCGATCCGCGGTGCGTTTTCCCGCGGTGCTGGCGTCCGCGCGTAGCACCAGAGCGCGCGCTCGTTCAAATGCGGCGACCGCAGTGGCTCGAGCGGTGGTTTCAGAGCACGACTGTTCCGGCTCAGCGCCGAGATAATCGGTCAGTGCGGTGCCGGCGTAGGGCACGGTGGCTTCGAGCACGGTCTTTGAAGCGCCCGGCGTTGTAAGCAGCTCGCTGAGCAACGGTGAGCCGCCGCCGGTGATGCAGAACACGCCGAGCCGGTTCAGCCGCTGCAGGCTGAGGGCTCGGGCAGATCCAACGGCCATGCTCAGTCAGCGGCCAGAAATGCTTTGGTCAGCGTCACGAACTCTTCGAGCTGATCGTGGTGGACCCAGTGACCGGCCTGTTCGATGTTGACCACCTTCGCGTTCTGGAAGTGCCGGGCGCGGCCGTCCTTCTCTGGATCGGACGCCCAGGATTCCGTGCCGCGTACCAGCAGCGCCGGGCAGCTGATGTTGCCCCAGAGCTTGTAGATCTCGTCGAAGGGGATACCGATTGGCGGAAAGGAGCGCACGTAGTTATCGAACTTCCAGCTGTAGGTGCCGTCTTCGTTCTGGTTGATGCCGTGTACGGTCAGGTGCCGCGCCTGCTCGGCGTTCAGGTGCGGGTTCTCGCCCTGCATGCGCTGAAACGCCTCTTCGATACTCGCATAACGCCGGGGTATGCGGCCGGAAGTCTTACGCAGCTCACCGATCCAGTTGCGCAGCCGCTCGTCTGCCGGCGTCGAGAGCCGTTGCTCGATCATCGCCGGCGGTGGTCCCATTCCTTCGATCGCGACGATCTTGTTGACGTTCTCCGGGTACAGGCCCGTGTAGGTGAGCGCGATGGAGCCGCCGAGGGAGTGGGCCAGGATGGTGACCGGCGTCATCTGCGTCTGGTGCAGCAGCTGGGCGATGTCGTAGACGTAGTCCACCTGGTTGTAGCTGCCGCCGATCATCCACTGGGAATCGCCATGGCCGCGCAGGTCCGGCGCGATGATGTGGTAGTCCTTCCGGAAGTGCTGGGCGACCCAGTCCCAGTTCCGGCAATGGTCGCGGCCACCGTGCACCAGCAGCATCGGCGGGGCATCGCGGTTACCCCAGTCCACGTAGTGCAGGCGCAGGCGCTGAGAGAAGTAGCTGTGGGAGGTGGGACCTTCCATGGGCTTTCCCCGGGTCAGAACGAAAGCCGCCTATTCTGCGACATTCCCGTAAATCTGTCGTCCGTGGGACCAGGTACTGACGATTGTAAGCTCCAGCAGCCGCTTGCGCGGCACCCGCAGGGGATTGCGGGACAGCACCACCAGATCCGCCAGCTTGCCGACCGCGAGCGTGCCTTTGTCGGCTTCCTCGAAGGCCTGCGCTGCCGCGTTGCGGGTGATCGCCAGCAGCGCGTCATAGACCGTGGCCCGTTCGGCCGCACCAAGGACCGCGCCGCTGCGCGTGATGCGGCTGCTCGTTGCCCACAGCAGGCGCAGCATGTCCGGCGGCACGATGGGCGCATCGTTGTGCACCGTGTAGTTCAGCCCCAGCCGGCGCGCGGTGGCGGTTGGGCTGATGCGGCTGGCCCGTTCCAGACCGAGCACCGAGTCGCGGTGCCAGTCGCCCCAGAAAAAGGTATGGGCCGAGAAGAAAGACGGAATGATGCCGAGCTCTGCCATGCGCTGCAGCTGATCTTCGCGGACCGTCTGCGCGTGAATCATGACCGTACGGTGGTCGCGCTCGTGCTCCGTATCAGCGACGGCATTGACCAGCAGCTCGGCGGCGGCATCGCCGTTGGCGTGCGCCAGGATGGGCACACCTAGGCGCAGGTAGTGATCTACCAGCGCACTGACCTTGGCCGGCGGATGAATCGGATAGCCGCGGTAGTCTGCGTCCTGGCCGTCTGGCGGTACCTCGTAAGGCGCGGACAGGTAGGCGGTCTTGCCCTGCGGCGAGCCGTCCAGCACCAGCTTGATGCCGCCTGCTTTCGCTCGCTTGCCGTAACGGCCGAGGGCCCAGGCCTCCGGAATCGGGGCAATCGCGTTCTGCACCGGATAGAAAATGACGTCCTGCTGGAGCAGGCCGGCGTCTGCCGCCGCCCGGATCAGCTCGATGCTCTCCGGTGCCGTCGCGCCGTCCTGAATGGTTGTAATGCCGTAGCTGGCGTAGAGCTCGAGGGCGCGCCGCAGATTGTCCATGACGTTCTGCTGCGTGCCGAACAGGAACGGGCGCAGGGGATAGGTGGCGGTTTCTTCGAGTACGCCGTTCGGCTCCTCGCTGTCGGGCCAGCGGCGGATCAGCCCGCCCTGCGGATCGGCGCTGTCGGCCGTAATGCCGGCCAGCGCCAGTGCCCGGCTGTTCGCGGTCATGAGGTGCCCGCTGATGTGCATCAGCGCGATGGGGTGTTCGGTGCTCACCGCATCGAGATCGCGCCGGGTTGGATGTCGACCTTCGGCCAGCAGGGAATCGTCGTAGCCGTTGCCGCTGATCCAGTCCCCAGGCTGCACAGCGCGTTCGGCGATGTAGCTGCGGAGCGTGTCCTGCAGGTCGGCAATCGTGCTGACCGGGCCAACGGGCGGTGGTGCCACGTTGGCGAGGTCGATGGTGAAGGCCTGAAAGGTCAGGTGGCCGTGGGCGTCGATGAAGCCGGGGAGCAGTGCCTGTCGACCGAGCTCGATTGCCTCGGTATCCGGACCGATCAGGTGCGCCTGTTCTTTGCGTAGCCGGTCGGCCCGGCCGACGTACACGATTCGCTCCCCGCGTACGGCCACAGCGCGGAGACCCCGTTGACCGGTCGGCTTGTCGGCTGCCATGGGCAGAATGTGGCGACCGTAGAAGATCAGGTCGGCTGGAGGTTCGGCGGTAGCCGCTGTTGCCGGGGTGACACCTGCCAGGAGCAGCAACGCCAGCAGAAACAGTGGTGATTGCATAGGGCTATCCATCGCAGGGCTGGAATCAGAGGGGCTCTAGAATGGCCGCAGAGGGTTAGGGCTTGCAATCTCCAGCCGCGGGATGCGCGCCTGCTTCTCCCTGGATGGTCCTGCACTGCCCTGGGTGCAGGCGTGTTTGCTACTTCCGTTCGGCTAATGGGACGCTTTGCCGGTGTGGAGGTGAGCCTGAGATAGCGTGCGTTTCAGCGTCAGTCGTACGTCACGTCCGGATCGATTGGCCACAGTGGTCCGGTCTGAGCCCTGCGCTCGAACACCTCGATGTGGTGGGTCATCAGCCCCGGCGGGTCAGCGGTTACGATCGTGCCGGCAAGATGCTCGAATCCGGCCCGGAAGTGATTGCTGGACTTGAGCGCAATGTAGTCCTTTGAACGAACGTCGATGCCGACCGCCAGAAATGGCTCCGTGTCGAAAGTCTGCGAGCGGCGGCTGGCGACGACGATATCCATCGGTGCGTTCAGCTGTTGATCCGGGCCGGGCTGTCGCACCTGCAGCCGCGCCATGCTGCCGTAGTTGATCCTGCTGCCCTGCGTCATGGCCTGCATGACGCAGCGACCATCGTGCAGGGCTTTGACGTAGACCGAGAGTGTCAGGGGCGCGCCGTGCAGGTCATCGGTCTTGCCCCCCAGGCTGACTGTCAGGGTGCTGCCCACCCCCGCTGCATGAGCCTGGGCGGCAACTTCCGCATCCACGATGAACCCGAAGCAGGCATTGTCGAGTCCCTGCTCGAGCATGGCCCGGAGCAGGTGGGTGCCATCCCCCGGAGCACCGCCGCCGCAGTTGTCGGAGGTTTCGTTGATGACGACGGGTCTGGCCTGCGCGGCCAGGGCTGCCTGCACAGCCTCTTCCGCAGACAGGCTGTGCGCTCGCAGCGCATCGCGCTCAGCCCAGAGCGCCCGACCGAGCTGTTTCGCAAGCGCCCGGCACCGGTCTGGCTCGGCGCGTGCGGTAATGACGATGTGGCATCCGACCTGGGGCACATCCGCATACGGGAAGCCATGAAACAGGCTGGCCGCAATGACGTCAGTGCCCGCACGCTCAGCGGCCCGCATCCGGTCCCGTAGCGCTGCGCCGATGCCGTGAAAGGTTGTTGTCGTCGGCATCAGGATGGGGACGGTTTCGACCAGTACCGTTGGCCGGAAGTCTTCGGCGAGCATGTCATGGAGCAGCGTCACGGCCTCAGCGGCGCGCTCGTGCAGATCTGTGTGCGGGTACTCGTGGCAAGCAAACACGCCGTCCAGCCCGTCCGCCATGCGCTGAGTGACGTTGCCGTGCAGATCGAAAGCCGCCGTAACTGGTGTGTTAGGTCCAACCAGCCGGCGAACTTCGCCGACCAGATCTGCTTCCAGATCCGGCGTGCCGTCCGCGGTCCCGGCGCCGTGCAGATCGAGAAACACGCCGTCCACGGGCATGGCTGCTGCCAGACGCTCGAGCAGTTCTGATTTCAGGGCGCTGTAGACCGAGGCCGCAATGATGCCGGACGGCTGCGCGAAGGCCCAGAACAGGGGCACCGGAGTGCTGCCCCTCCGGGTGCAGGTGTCGATGGCGCTGCCAGTCTGAGTTTTGGTGCCCGATAGCCGCAGCAGCTGTTCGCCGCGCAGGACCTGAAAGTCGTCCAGCTGCGTCTGGTCGCGGACGTAAGTGTTGGTCTCGTGAATGATTCCGGCGATTGCGATGCGCATGCAGTCTCCTCCTGCCGGCTAGGATTCGGCTGCTAGGCCTTGAAGATGATGGTCAGCAGGACAACCGAATCCTTGATCGCTCGGATGGAATGGGGCTCGCCGGGCTCGAAGTAAACGAGTTGCCCCGGAGCCAGGATTCCCTTGGTCGTGGAGGACTCGAAGCTGATCTCGCCCTCCAGGCAATGAAACACGACTGGCCCGGACAGGCTGTGCAGGGGAAAGTCACCACCGGCCGGGTAGGTGAGCCGGGCAAGTTCCATTTCGGCAGACTTTACAATGGCTTTGGAGTGTTCGTCCGGCAAGTCCCGTGCCCAGGTTGCCAGATCAACAATCTCAGACGGTGCTGCGTGATGGGTCGCCATGCTGTTCTCCGGGTTACTCCACCTGTCGTGATGCTAGCTGACTTCTACCCTCGGCGACGACAGGGTCGCTTCGCGGCTGCGGTGACTCCTGGCCCGACTAGAAGTCGACGCCTCGACAGAAGGCGCCGTCGACCCGCACCGTGGTGCCGTTCACCCAGCTCGCGGCCGGGCTGGCCAGAAACACGACGACGTGCGCGACTTCTTCTGCGGTGCCCATCCGCTTTGTTGGATGCCAGTCGCGATCCCGCTCGTACAGCGCGGTGGCGTTGTCCTTGATGTTGTTCCAGGCACCGCCTTCGATGTAGATCGGCCCCGGCGCCACCGTGTTCGCCCGGATACCCTTGTCGCCCCACTGCAGCGCTCGCTGGGCCATGTGCCGGATCGAGGCCGCTTTCATGGCCCCATAGCTCGGGCTGATCGGCACATCGTGATGCTCGATGCCGGTAATGGATGCGATCTGCACCATCGCCGCGCGCTCGGACTGCTCCAGAAAAGGGAGTGCGCCCTCGCTCATCCCCACCATGCCCAGCACATCGACCTCGAAGTTCTGCCGCCAGGACTGGGGTCCGCCGTCCGGCTGTCCGCTGGCCGTCGCGTTGTGGACCACGATATCCAGCCCGCCCATGGCTTCCGCCGCGCCTTGCATCCAGGCAACGGTCGCGTCGTAGTCCGCCACGTCACAGACCTGGCCGCTGGCCTCACCGAGCGCGCTCAGCTCGGCCACGGCAGCATCCAGCCGGTCCTTGCTCCGCGCAGCAATCTGTACCGCAGCGCCTTCAGTAAGCAACGCCTTGGCAACGGCGAGACCAATGCCCTGGCTGCCCCCGGATATCACCGCCTTTGCACCCTTGAGTCCCAGATCCATGTCTCTCTCCCGCGGTTGCTGCTGAGCGTAACGATGGTAGCAGGGAAGGGCGGGGGAGGGCTCGAGCAACGCGGGTCCATGGTGACACTCAATCGCATACACTGGAGCCTTGCTGACCGGCGCTCATCTGGAGAACGAATCGTGCGGGATCTGCTTCGAATGACTCTGATCGTGTGCTTTGTGTTGCTACCGGTTCGTGCCGCCGCGCAGGACGACGATCCGATCGCTGTTGACGTCCTCAAGAATCCCTAAGGCCGATCGAGGGACGTACCGGAGCTGTCCGCGGCCATAGCGCTGTGGTTCGAGAATCCGAAGAGCGTGGCGCTCGGTATCGCTTAGACTCTATCGGAAACAGGGATCCGGAACGGGTCAGCCGTCAGGCTGCGCTCAATCCGGTTGCCGGGGCTTTGAAGAGGGTTCGCGTCAGGTCGGGCTGACGGACCTCGGCGGAAACGGCGGCCTTTGCAGACCTTGGGTTCGATAAGCCTCGTCTGCTCTAGGATTCCAGCCTGAGTTAACGCCAGGCTCAAGAACATACGCTTGGTTGATCTGCTTCTAATCGAAGTTGATCCCTCAGATTGGCCCAAACAAAAGTCGTACCGGATTGCTAGACCCAGGGCCTCCTTGAGTTCATTGCATGCTCGCCGCGCCCGTCCATTGCCAAATGGCTCATCCACGCCCGCCTTGATGGGTGTGCGCTTCGGCTTGCAAACACCGCTATCACATGGTCCCGCAACGCCAATGCGGTAGGGAGGGGCCGGTCAGTCCCCTGCACCTACGATCCGAAAGCAGTGCTTAAAAAGGTATTGGTCGTAGATTACCAGATCTGCCAGAAATTAGGATCCAAGTTCAGCTTAATCGCTCGCATGGAGGATCGTGACCTTATCGTCGCTATCCTTAAACAGATTCGCCGACGCGACGTGGCCCATCCATCACAGCTGCAAAATACCTTTGCGAGTCGTGCACTCCAATATCTGAATCAGAACAGGTTAAGTCACAGTATCATTTGCTGTTGGCCTTCGTCCGAACATCGTTGAGTCCTGGTCTATGCATCCCCCAAGCAACTCCCTTCGCCTGTCGTGGCTGCCGCCCGCACAGCCTCGCCTCTAGCAGGGCCCCAATTGCTCAACCTCCTGATCAGTTAGTTTATGGCGGTTGACTTTCCTATCTCCTGCGAGCGTTGCATCGGTTCAAAACCAAGACGGCTGAGCCATCGATAGTTCCGCTATCCGGCGGTCCCTTTTTCGACGTGCATCACACAGGTATAGCCGACGAAGGGTTGGACAATCGAGATTTTGCTGCATTTTTTACGCGCAGAGTTTCAAACCTCGCTGCACTTCGGCGAGACACTGCTGTGCTCAAAGGCAAATGGCTTATCCCAGCCTGCTACATCTGAACTTTACCTGTGGACGCTGCAAGTCAGACTTACCGAGCGTCACCTAGGCTAGCTGCAAACAGCCGTGACCGCGGAGGCGGGGATACGTAAGGGCTGGTGGCCGCCGTACGCAGTGTCTTGGCTGAATGCAACCAGCAAACGCTGCGAGTCTTGTGCTGGTAGTGCCTCGGAGCAGCAAGGTTGTGAACGACAACACGTTCCTCAGCGCATAGGCACCCTAGTCTTCCGCTACGCCTGGTATGCGACTTCAAGTCAGTAGTAGCAAAGTGAACACTCATGGCGAAATGTGAATTCCGATTCATAATCTGTGCAGTCCTCATTGCTTTATCCTGCTCCTCCCTCGCCTCACAGAGGGTTCCGATTGTTGCAATCGGCACCGACAGCGATGTCGTGTTGGTGGGAAGTTCAGCTCAGATCAGCTGGGCTAGTGCCTATTCGGACAGCTGCATTGCGGAAGGACGCTGGAACGGCGCTAGACCAAAGGAAGGCGTCGCGGTCACCCCTACCCTCAAGCAGTCTGGTAACTACCGTTTTGGTATTCGTTGCACCAACCCTGCGGGCAGTACCACCGAGCAGGTTCTGATCACTGCAGTCAGCTTGGCAGATCCGCTCTATGAATCTGCATGGATTTCTGAGCCAACCGTTGTGCCGTTTATGGCTAGTTTTGCCCAACCGAACATCGACTGGCGCCTGCGAGTTCGCCTGGATCGCACCGATGTTGAACAGACTCTGTTGAGTTACGATGAGGATGGGCAGGTTAGTGCGGGCCACACAACAGTATCTGTGGACCGCAACGGTTACGTTATCGTTCGGCATCAAGCTAGTGCGGAACACGGTGGCAGTTTCAGAACTCGCTCACGCACTCAGCTGGAGCCTGGTCAGGACTATGAAATTCGGCTTCTCCTTGAGAAAGGTAGGGGGCTGAAGCTGTTTGTCGACGGCCAGCAGGAAGCCTCCTCTCCCCACGGCTTCGGTACCGACAAAACGCGCCGTGATCTTGTCCTTGGCGCGAGTTGTTCCCGATGCAAGCCGGGCACGACGGCGCCGCTCCAAAAACCGCTATGGGGGGGCATGTCCTTTACTGCCATGCCGTTCGTTGCTCAGAGCGCGACGGCGGATGATGCCGTTGCAACTGCCCCTGAATCGCTTGCACTTGGTCACCGTAAATTGCTTTTCACAGGGGAGTCCGAGGGGTCGCCAGTTATCTATCCGCACGATCCCGCTTTCTCCCGCGACCAGCAGCTTTGGAAGGTGGACTTCGAGGTGCTTGAGCTTGGTAGGCGACAGACGTTGTTCAGCTATGACGAACTCGGTCAGTCTTCTGCTGGTCAGACAACGCTTTCCGTCAGCGCTAGAGGTCGGATCAGGGTCAGGCACCAGGGCGAGGATGGCAATCAGTTAACCTTGAGTTCTCAATCCAGGGTCGTCGCGGGCCAAAATTACACGGCCCATCTGTTGATCGAAAAGGATGGTGCCCTGGAACTCTACCTCAACGGTAATCGGGAAGCCCGTACGGTTGGGGCTTGGGGTACAACGGCTACGATCAGGCCATTGATTGTTGGCGGCAACTGCGGGCGCTGCAAAGCGCGCACAACGGCACCCATTACCTATGCGAGCGCTGGCGCGGTCGCCGTCGCTGTTTATTCGGCTCCATCGGAAGAAGCCTCCGTTCCCAGGCCAATTTCGGTGGCAACTCAAACGCCGGTGTTTGAGCCGCAGTTCGACTCTGGACTCTTGAGCGGCGCCAGCGTCGTTCGGTTCCAGGAGGCGTTTTCCCAGCGAAACGCGGTTTGGCGCGTGCATTTCAAGCTCAATACGCTCGGAAACATCCAAGGATTGTTCAGTTATGACGAAGTCAATCAACCTACCGCCGGAAATACGTCG
>JBCDGJ010000001.1:0-107150 GCA_038757945.1 Pseudomonadota bacterium | reverse complement strand
ATCGGACCTGCGATCGCCGGGCTGCTGATCACCGCCGTCGGCACCGCCGCTCCGTTCGGGGTCAATGCGCTGAGCTGCCTGATCGCAGCCATCGCCATCTTCTGCTGGCGCCCGCAGACCAACAAGGTGTCCACGCTACCCCCGGAACCGCTCGTGGGATCCATTGCCACCGGGTTGCGGCATGCCGCCAACAATCGTGCGCTGAAAGCAACGCTGCTGCGCGCAGCGGCATTTTTCCTCTGCGCCAGTGCCTTCTGGTCCCTGCTCCCCCTCATCGCCCGCAGCTTTCCGGGCAGCGATTCGCGGCTCTATGGCCTGCTGCTGGCTTCAGTGGGGATCGGCGCCGTAGGCGGCGCGCTGCTGCTGCCGGGCCTGCGCAAACGCTATGGCAGCAATCGGCTGGCGCTCGCGGCAAGCGGACTCCTGGCCCTGGTCCTGCTGACCCTCGCCCTATCCCCGAACCGCTACGCCGCCATCGCCGCGAGCCTGGCCGGCGGGCTGGCCTGGATTACGACCATGGTTAATCTGAACCTGTCCGCCCAATCCGCCCTGCCGGACTGGGTGCGGGCCCGGGGACTGGCACTCTTTCTGATGGTGTTTTCCGGCAGCATGACCGTCGGCTCGCTGCTCTGGGGGCAGGTCGCGCAGGCGACGTCCATCCCGCAGGCGCTGGTCGTCGCAGCCGTCGTACTGCTGCTGCCGCTCGGCTGGCTCGGCCGGGTACGGATCGGCCAGGGCGAAGGCCTCGACCTGTCACCGGCGCTGGCCTGGGAGAAACCGGTCGTTGCGCCCACGCTGGGGGATGCACTCGATCGCGGCCCCGTCATGGTCACGATCGACTACGTGATCGATCCCGCAGAAGAACAGGCATTCCTCACGACGCTGCACGAACTGTCGGCCAGCCGCTACGGCGACGGCGCGCATCAGTGGGGGGTGTATCAGGACGCGGCCGAGCCAGCCCGCTGGACCGAGTGGTTTCTGCTGCCGAGCTGGGCCGAACATCTGCGCCAGCACGAGCGCACCTCCCAGGCGGGCGAGGATGTAAATGCAGCCGCGCGCAGCTTTCACCGCGGCGGCGATCGGCCGGTCGTCCGCCACCTGTTGGCCCCGAACAGAGGACGCAACTCATGAACGGCAAAGTCATCGCGGGTTTTCTGCTCGCCTTCGCTATCGGCGCTGTCTGCCGGCTGGCCGGCCTGCCACTCCCCGCACCGCCGGTCTTCATCGGTGCGCTGCTGGTCGTGGCCATGACCACCGGCTACCTGCTGGTCGAGCGGTGGCACCCGCACCGCGCCCAGACCCAGAAGAAAAACTGCGCCGGCCCGACAGGTACTCAAGCGACGGAAGGAGCCTGACGCAATGGAAATCCTGGGCATCGCGCTCGGCCTCGCCATCGGCGCCGGCTGCCGCTGGTTCGACCTGCCGCTGCCGGCCCCGCCTCGGCTGGTCGGTGCATTGCTGGTGGTCTGCATGTCAGCGGGCTTCATCGTCACCGACTTTGCAGCACGGAGCCTTGGCGGGTGAGCACCGCATACGATCTCCGGCTGGTCAGCACGCGCACGGGCTACGCGCTGGGTCGCATCCTGCTGGCACTGGTGTTTCTGTTCAGCGGCGCTACCAAAGCCTGGCACTGGGAACGGGGCGTCGTCGAAGTCCAGGGCCTTGGCCTTCCCGAAGTTGCTCTGCCGGCAACGATCCTCCTGCAGCTCGGCCTTGGTACCCTGCTCGCGCTCGGCATCAGGGTAAGGCTGGCAGCTGGCGGCCTGGCGGCGTTTACCGTGGCCGCAACGCTGCTCGCGCACACCGGCTGGTCTATCGGCGCCGCCGGCTGGCTGCACCGGGCAACCATCTTCTTCGAGCATCTGGCCATTGTCGGCGGGCTGCTGGCGATCGCCGCTGCAGGTCCCAGGCCGCGCCGATGATCCGATCGCTGTACCTCGGCTGCTGCGTGCTGGGCCTGCTTCCCGCAGTGTCCTGGAGCGCCTCGGAAAACCTCTCGCCACAGCAGTTCGAGGTCATCGAGCAGGCGCGGCAGGCGGAACGCGAGCCGCACTTCGGGCTCAGCGTGGAACTCCGGGAGCGGGCCACCTATCTTTCGAACCCGGAGTTCGACGGTGACGCAGAAGATGACGGCTGGTTCTGGACCCAACGGCTGAGCGTAACTGGCGATTTCCGCGCGAACGACTGGCTCGGGGGCCGGCTCACGCTGCTGAGCGCCGTGCAGAACGGAATCGCCGACAGCCCGATCGAAGAAAACGTCCTGGACGCGCAGGAAGCCTTTCTGGACATCGGGACGCCGGAACGCGCCAGCCTGCGCGTGGGACGACAGGAACTGGTGCTCGGTTCGCAGCGGCTGATCGGAAGCCGCGCCGGAACGGCCGTGAAGCGCACCTGGGATGGCGTGCGCGGCACGCTGAACCGCGTCAGCTGGCGCCTCGACGCGCTGCTGCTGCGCGAGGTTCGCGTCACCATGGACGGTGTCTTCAACGACGACAGCCACGATGGCGCGGAGCTTGCCGGCATCTACGCCACCGGCGGCCCCGCGGCGTTACCGGGCCGCTTCGACGCCTACTACCTGCGTACGCGCTTCGAGGATCGTGCAACGATTGAGGGGGTCGCCGATCAGGACCGGCACTCCATCGGCCTGCGGTACTTCGGCGAGGCCGAGGCCTGGTTCTGGAACTGGGAGGCCTTCTACCAGTTCGGCGACCATGGCCGTGCGGACATCTCCGCCTGGTCGCTGGCCGGCAACACGGGCTACCGGTTCCGGGAGCAGCCCTGGCAGCCCGAATACCTGCTCTCCATCAACGTCTCCTCCGGCGATCGACAAACGGGCGACGGCAAGCTCGGGACCTTCGATGCCCTGTTCGCCCGCGGCAGCTACTTTTCAGAGCTCGCCCTGCTGGCGCCCAGCAACTTCTTCAACGTACATCAGTACCTGCGCGTGCAGCCGCGTCGGTCCGTGGGCGCGTTTGTGGACCTGAACGTCTACTGGCGCACGGAAACGGCAGATGGTGTCTACGCGAACCCCACGCGCCTGCTGCGTCCACCGGCCGACAGCGACGAGCGCCTGGTCAACATCTCGCTCTCCGCCGGCCTCGAGTGGACGCCGAACGATACGGTGTTTCTGAGCCTGCTCTATACCCACGCCGCACCGCAGCAGTTCCTCGAAGAGACCGGCAGCGCCGAGGACATCAACTTCCTGGAGTTCACCCTGCGACTCCGATTCTGAGGGTTCGCTCGGAGGTCGAACGCCAACGGCAGGTTGTTCGCCCTTGTACGCCCTGGCATCGGGAGACAGCGCCGGCAGTTGAACCGTGATCCACCAGCATCAGCATCAGCATCGTCCGGTCGAATCCCGCTCGGCCTTTGACTATGCTCACGGGCCCCAACTGTCGATGTCTGGTCCTTTGGCTCGTTCCGTAGTCTGGTTGCTGCTCCTGGTTTCACTTGCCGGCCACGTTCGCGCCCAGGAAAGCTGCTTTCCCGCCTGGCAGCCAATCTGGCCGCAATCAGCGCCGGAGCGTGCTACCGGTCGCGCTTTCGCCCGCGATAGCCTGGGCTTCACCTGGGTCGGCGGCAACGTTGGGCTGTTCCGTATCAATGGCCAGGGCGTCAGCGCCTGGTATCCACAGCCGGATCAGCCCACCGCGCTCCCCGCCGGACACGTCGAAGCCCTGTGGATCGCACCCGACGATCAGGTCTGGGCAGGCACCGCAGCCGGGCTGGCGCGGTTGAACCCGACCACCGGACTGTTCGAAGCACTGCCGTTGCGCGACGACGGCGGCCCGGAGCCGGAGGTGTACGCGTTACATGCCCACGGCGACGTGCTGTTAATCGGTACCAACCTGGGGCTTGCCGCCTTCGACACGCAGGCGCTGCGCCTGCTGCGGCCAGTGCAGGCGGATCCGCGCACCGCGCCGCGGATCTACGGCATTGCCACCCATGCGGATCGCGGTTACCTGGCAACGACGCAGGGTCTCGAGATTGTTGCTGCCGAAGGCAACTACGCAACCGATGCGCAGGCTACGGCAGCACTCCCCGATCTGTTCAGGGATGCGTTTCTGGAGGTCGTCGCCGGCCCTGACAAGAAACTCTACGCGGGCACTCGGCGCGGGCTCGTCGTGTTCGACCCGGAGACACCGGAGGCGGCGCGCGTCTTTGACAGCCGCTCGCTGCCCGGGCTGTTCGGTGGTCCGGTGCGCGCCCTCGCCTTCGACGATAGCGAGCGGCTGTGGCTCGGCGGCGACAGTGGCCTGAGCCGCTGGGTGCCCGGCGCCGTGGCCGCGTCGGCGTGCCGCCTGACCCCGGCCGACGGGCCCGCACGAACTCCTGCAGTCGCCTATCTCTGGAGCAAGCCGACCGGAGAACTCTGGGTTGGCACCAACAGCAACGATGGGTCCGTGCGCGCACGGCTGCCAGGTGCGGGTATCGAACGGCTGCTTCCGGACGACCGTGTTGCGCCAGGACTCAAAGGGACGATTACCTACCCGACGCTCGAGGCGGACGGCCACCTCTGGATCGCCACCGGCGCCGGACTGTTTCGGGAAACAGAACCCGGCAGCCGTCAGTTCTCGGTGTGGCGGCCCGAGGTCTTTGCCGGCCAGGTCGTCTATGCCGGTATTGTCGGGCCCGCTGGCCAGACCTGGATCGGCGGGCCCCTGGGCCTCTACGTCGATAACGGCGACACGCTCGAGCGCCTGACCTGGTGGCGCAACGCGGGTCCTGCCCGACCGGGCGAGCCGCCGATCTATGCGGTGCTGGCCCACGAGCGTCGGATCTGGATCGCCGGCGCCGCCGGCGTGGCGGAGATAGATCCGGAGTCCCGCAGGGTACTGACCCTGTACTCAGGTGCAGAAACAATCCTTGCACCGGAGGGCGCGGAAACCGTGTTCACCCCGTCGGTGCGCCCCTGGACCGTCGCGCCGGGCCCCGATGGCCGCATCCTGGTGGCCGGCGAGGCCGGGGTTCTTGTCATCGACCCAGCCCGGCGGACGGTCGTGGGCGCTACCCAGTTCGACAGCGGCGAGCAGGGGTATCCGGGCTCGGCGGCAACGGCCGTGGCCGCACTCGGGAACCGCGTCTACGTCGGCGATGACAGCGGCGTGTTCGTGACAGACGTTGCGCTGACCTACTGGGAACGGCTCGCCCTGCCCTACGCAAGCGCCTCCCGTGCCTCCCGCGCCATCGTTGCAGATGAACGCAACGGGCGGCTCTGGTTCGCCACCCTGGGTGGCCTGCTCCGCTACGAGCCGGAAGACCGTCGCTGGCAGCTCTACAATCAGGTGGATGGCCTGCACCTCGACGCGGTCAACGAAGGCGCTCTTGCCGTCGCGCCCACCGGGCAAGTTCTGCTTGGCGCAGAAACGGGCGTCAGCATTCTGGATCCCCGGCAGGTCGAACCGGTGACGCCCGTCGCTCCAGTGCTGCTCGGCGCTACCGTTGACGATGCACCGGTCGACCTCCGAACTGCAGCAGGTCTCAGGATGGTGCCGGGGCAACGCCGTATCGAGCTTCAGTTCGGATCGCCGGACGCATGGATCGAGCAGAGCACCGCGCTGGTCTTTCAGCTTCAGGGGTATGACGCCCGGGAGCGCACTCAGCCCGCCGTGCAGCCGGTGCTGTACGAAGGCCTGCAGCCGGGCCGCTACAAACTAACGGTACGTTACGACAGCCCCCAGCGCGGGTCCTCCGCAGCCTGGTCCCTGCCCATCGCTGTAGCGCCGGCCTGGTGGCAGAGCTGGTGGGCCTGGGTGCTCGGAGTGCTGGCTCTCGCAGCCGCTGTCGCAGCGATCGTGCGCATTCGCGTTCAGCAGCTCACAGTGGAGGCGCGCCTGGTGGCGGCGGAGCGTGAGCGCATCGCGCGGGAACTCCACGATCGGCATCTGCAGGAGCTGGTGGGCGCGCTCATGATCAGCCGGCGCCTGCGCGGCAAGCTCGACGAGCCAAAGCTGCACGCCCAGACAGAAGAAGTCGTTCGGCTGCTGGAGCGCTCCTCAAGCTCGGCTCGCGCTACGATCCGCATGTTGGCGCCGCCCGATGACTCACGAGCGCTGGTAGAGCAGATACGGTTTCACGCCGATTGCGCGGGTAGTGCTTACGGCATCCCAGTGCTCGTTGACCAGCAGGGCGACCCGTTTCGCCTGACCGATCAGCAACGGCGGTTCGCCGTGCGGATAGTTAACGAAGCGGTGATGAACGCGTTGAAGCACGCCCGGTCACCGCAGGTGGACGTGGCGATCCAGTGGTTGTCGGATCGGCTGCGGGTCTCGGTCGTTGACGAAGGTGTCGGCATCCCCGCCAAGGGAACGCACGCACCCGCAGCAGTACCAGCCGAACAGGGAGCCGCCACAGAGCCGACGGGGCTCGGCCTCGGCAACATGCAGCAGCTCGCGCGCGCCATCGGCGCGCAGCTGACGATCGAGGATAACCGGCCGGAGGCCGGGCAGGCCCGCGGTACACGCGTCACGCTGCGCGTATCACGACCACCGCTCTGGTCTTCGGCCCGCTGGCGTGTCGCGCCGCAGCCTGCGGCGACGCCCTAGCCCCGGCCAGCTGAAGCGCCCAGAACGCGGCATTGGTCGGCGTCAGCTGATCGAGATAATGCCGCGCCGGGTGCCGGCTGCCACTGCCGAAGTCCGGGAGCTGACACCAAGCTTGGAGTAGACGTTGTTCAGGTGAAACTTGATCGTCGACGTCGAGATGTTCAGAGCCTTCGCAATCGCCGGGTTGGTTTTTCCGGCCGCGACCAGCTGAAGGATCTGCGTTTCCCGTTGCGACAGCTCGTCTTCGCCGATGCGGGTCGCAAGCTTTCCGGCAAGATGCGGCGCGAGATAGGTCTTGCCGGCCAGTACAGCGCGAACGGCGCCGACAATGACCTCTGGCTCGTCATCCTTGAGCAGATAGCCACGGGCACCGGACCTCATCACCCGGTACACCTCTTCCTCACTGTCGTAGGAACTGATCACGAGGATCTTCGCAGCGCCGTCAGCGCGGCGGATGCGGGTGATGGCACTGATCGCGTCGCCATCCGCCATACGCAGATCGAAGATGCCGAGATCCGGCTGCTGGCTGTGCCAGGCTTCGATAGCAGACTCCACGCCGGTTGCCTGAGCAACGCAGTGCAGGTCGGCCTCGTCATCGATGATGGCACCCATCCCGGCACGAACCACCGGATGGTCGTCGGCAATAAGGACTCGTGCCGGCTGGGATGCGGTCTGGTCAGGTCTGATCATGACCGTACTATAGGGGTTGTGCGGATTCTGTCGCCGCCGAAACGCCGGGGTGCAGACCTGTCCTTTTGGACAGGCGGCGCAGGGTCTCCGGCCATGGCCGGCCGTTGTCAGCTGTTCGGAAACGCTTGGGATCAGGGCCGTCTGCCCGCTTCCTTCAGGCTGACGCTCTAGGCTCTTTACCTTCTAATCCCTCAGGCTTGCGCCTTCGGCTTTTTACCTTGTTCTCCCTCAGGCGGACGCCTTCGCCTCTTTACCTACTTCTCCCTCAGGCTGACGCCTTCGGGAGGGCATAGGTTTTCAGCTCTGCCACAAAGTCGGCCAACGCCTTGTTACCGCTTGCTTCCGCATCCGCACACCAGCGTTTGAAATCGGCCAGCATCTCTTCGGCACCGCGTGCTCGCTGTGCCCAGAGCTGCTGCAGCCGCACACGGAAGTCGTAGATGACCTTCAGGTCCGGTGCGGATTCGAGAATCTGATGGAGCCGCTGGCGTCCGCGCGCGTCCACCAGGCTGTCCTCACGGACCAGCAGCTTGCGCGCGCGGCGCAGCAGCCGACGATCCGCACCCGCGGCCTGTTCGGTGTGGGCATCGACGGACGGACGAACCACCCGCTCGGAGAAGTGCGCCATGACCCGGAAGCGGTCGTTGATCAGTGCGGCAACGGCATCGGTGTCGAGCGTCACCTTGCTCGGTTCGCGGGCGGTTACGGGGCCGACGCTGCGCACCTTCGCAAGCCCGAGGACTTCGAAGAGCCGGATCCAGAACCAGCCGATGTCGAACTCCCAGGGCTTCTGCGACAGCTTCGCCGAGTTCGGATAGGTGTGATGATTGTTGTGCAGCTCTTCGCCACCAATGATGATGCCCCAGGGCGAGATGTTGGTCGCCGCGTCGCCACACTCGTAGTTGCGGTAGCCCCAGTAGTGTGCAACGCCGTTGATGACGCCCGCCGCAAAGACGGGAATCCAGAGCATCTGCACCGCCCAGATCGTCAGGCCGATCACGCCGAACAGCGCGATGTCGATGGCCGCCATGAGCGCGATACCCCACCACTTCAGCGGTTTGTACACGTGGTTCTCGACCCAGTCGTCCGGCGTACCCGCACCGAAGCGCTTGACCGTCTCCGGGGTTGTCGCATCGCGGTAGGCTTCAGCACCCTCCCAGAAAATCTTGTTCAGCCCCTGCACCACCGGGCTGTGTGGATCGTCATCCGTTTCGCAGAACGCGTGATGTTTGCGATGCACGGCGACCCACTCGCCGGTCACCATGCCGGTGGTCAGCCAGTTCCAGAAGCGGAAGAAGTGCGACAGCACCGGGTGCAGGTCCAGCGCCCGATGGGCCTGGCTGCGGTGCAGAAAGACCGTCACGGTGACGATGGTAATGTGCGTCATTACCAACGTGAAGATCACCATCTGCAGCGCGCTCGCGGAAACCAGCCCGTTGCTCATCCAGTGCAGTATCTGATCGGAAAAGGTCACTTAGCGCGTTGCTCCTGTCAGTTCTGGCCGCGCCGCCATCGTTCTGGCGTTGCCGTTGGGGGTTGGACCGCGAAAGGCGGTGAGTGTGACAACTTGCGTCCACCAGTGCCAGCCATAGGCTAGCGGAGGTCTGTAGCCAGGTCCGCAACCCAGACCACAGTCAGCCATCAGGTACCGCCCCGCCGCTCGCAATAAAAACTACGGTAACAGCACAGATCGCACCCGTCGGTGAACGACCGTGGCCGGAAATAATCACAGAGTTGCCGTAGACCCGGCAACTTGTCAGAAGCCTTTCCCAGCCACCTCCAGCCAATCACCCACCTCCGTGCGGTGGGACCTGATCGGGCCAGGTCAGCAGCTGAGCATCCCAATCCTCTCACCACACCCGCTGCAGCCGAGCCGCAGGCGCTCGATCAACCGTGCGGGATGCCGCGGGGCGCTGAGCCTCCCACAGAGTTATGAGTAGCGGCGCTCGTCGTAGGCGCAATGGCCTACCATGAGGTCCATGGCAGGAGAACTCGCTCAAAGCGCCGGAACTGCGCCGCGGCCGCGCTGCCCCAACTGCGGGGAACCAGTCACAGGCGAATACTGTTCCGCCTGCGGCCAGCGCCAGCGCAGCTACCGCCAGGCGCTGCATCGGGTGTTGTTCGAGTTCCTCGGCGAGCTGTTCGAAGTTGATGGCCGGGTGCTCAAGAGCCTGCGGCTGCTGCTGCTTCGGCCGGGAGTGCTGACCGTCGAGTTTTTTGCGGACCGACGAGCCAGTTATCTCACGCCCATTCGGCTCTACCTGGCCAGCAGCCTGGTGTTCTTTTTTCTGCTCTCCACCACCACCGGCTTTGAGCTGAGTTTCGAAGAAGACTCGGAACAGTTGCTGAGTGAACTGGACCCGGCTGACCGCCAGACCCTGGAAGAGGCGCTTGAGCAGCCGCGGGCCGGATCCCCATCACCCGCGGCAACGCCAGAGGATTCAACGGAGTCCGTCAGCGATCTCAACAAGAGCAGCCTTGAGCAGGCACTCGGACAGTGGGTCGCAGCCTTTCGGGCTGACCCGAGCGGTACCAGCCAAAGCCTTATCGACAACCTGCCGCTGGCAGCCTTTGTGCTGCTGCCGCTCTTTGCGCTGCTGCTGAAGGCGTTCTACCCCGCGCGTTTTGTCGTAGCTCCAGGGTCGATGCAGTTTGCCCATGGAGTCTTCCCGCTCCCCTCGCCAGCACACCCCTTTACCCGCCGTATATCAACGCCCTGAGAGCCCGCTGGGGGCCCTGAACCGGAGGGAGCCGGCACGTTATGATTCCCATCCTCGAGGAAAAGGAGTCGTGCAGATGAAGTGGCTGATTCTCGGCATCGGTCTCGTAATCGTCGGAGGCGGCATCTACACCAGCGTCTGTCCCTGCGAACGGGTCCCCGGCGCCTGGCTGCTGGGCGAAGTCGCAGCCGAGCCGGTCAGCGACTGGTCGTTTATCAACAATCGTGACGAGGTGCCGCTCTGTCAGCTGCAGGTCACCACCTGGCGCCCGCATTCCATCAACCTGAACTGCATGGCCGACGATGGACGGCTCTATATCAGTTGCGCCAACTGTGCGGGCAAACGCTGGTCCGCAGATGCTCTGACTCATCCAGCAGGCCGGTTGCGGGCAGCAGGAACCGTATATCCGGTCTGGCTGGAGCGCGTGACCGATCCCGGCATGCTGGATCGGGCCTGGTCTGCCCGGCTGCAGAAAATCGGGCGCGAGCCATCGCCACGGCCCGATCACTGGTGGTCGTTCGAGTTGCGGCACCGCCAACCGGGCTGACCACCGGTGGCATGCTCCACCGAAGCGGCGGCGATCTGGAACGAACGCCCTGTGCCCAGCAAACCCTAACGCAGATCCAGCAACCCAGGACGGCCTAACCATGTACACGACTATCGTCAGCCCTGCTGACCTTGAACGACTCCGCGCCGAGGGTGCCGATCTGGTTGTGTTCGATTGCCGCGCGCGCCTTGGCGATCCCGGCTGGGCGGCCGGGGCCTTTGCCGAGGGACATCTGCCGGGCGCACAGCGTCTCGACCTCGACGCCGATCTGGCAGCACCCGCGGGCGCCGGTGGCCGCCATCCCCTGCCGGACCGGACCGCGCTGCGGGACCGGATCCGCCACGCCGGCGCCAACGATGCCTCGCAGCTGGTGTTCTACGACGACGCCGGCGGCGCCTTTGCCGCGCGCGCCTGGTGGCTCTGCCGCTGGCTTGGGCATCGTGCCAGCGCCGTGCTCGACGGTGGCCTGGCGGCCTGGCAGGCACGTGTTCCCGACGAGGGGCTGGACAGCGGATCGGCGGTCTCCGTCACGGCGGGCAGCTTCAGCGAACGGCCACCGCTGACCCGACGCATTGACGCCCGAGGACTGCTGCGGCGCCTCGAGCAGCCGACCCTGAAACTCATGGATGCGCGCACCGAAGCCCGTTTCCGCGGCGAGGAGGAGCCGATCGATCCCGTCGCCGGCCACATTCCCGGCGCCGAATGCCGCCCCTTTCAGCGCAATCTGGACGACAGCGGCAGTTTCAAAGCAGCGTCGGCGCTGGCTCTCGAGCTCGGCCCCTGTCCGGTCGATACGGTCCTCTACTGCGGCTCGGGCGTCACCGCCGCGCACAATGCGCTGGCCATGGTTCATGCGGGGCAGCCGGAACCGTTGCTGTACCCAGGCTCCTGGAGCGAGTGGATCGTCGATCCGGAGCGCCCGCGCGCGCCCTGAAGCGCCGCTCAAACGACCCATGATCAACCGATCCGACCCGCTGCGGCCCGCACGGCTCGCCTGGCGCGATGACGAGCCCTTCGCGACCGACTACCAGGACATCTACCACTCCCCCGATGGCCCCGGGGAGGTAAACCGCGTGTTCTATCAGCCGGCCGATCTCGACGGCCTGCTCGCCGAGCGGCAGACGCTGACCATTGCCGAGTTCGGCTTCGGCACGGCGCTGAATCTGGCCGTACTGCTCGACCGCTGGCGCGGCAGCGCACGACCCCGGCTGCACTACCTGAGCTGCGAGCTGCACCCCCTCGCTGCCGCAGATTGGAACCGCGTCGTCCGCCAGCGCGCGCGAACGTCGAACGGCTACCGCGAGCTGGAAAACCTGTATCCGCCGCTGGTCCCTGGCTGGCATCGGCGCACGCTGGCGGGCGGGCGCATTGTGCTGAGCCTGTTCTGGGGCACGGCGGCCGAAATGCTGGCGCAGCTTAACGGCCGCCAGCGCCAGCCTGTCGATCTGTGGCTGCTCGATGGCTTCGCTCCGGACCGCAATCCGGAGCTCTGGGATCCGGCGCTGCTGACCCAGCTGCCGGTACTGTCCCGGGAGGATACGGTCGTCACCACCTTCACCGCCGCCGGCCGCGTACGCCGCGCCCTCGCCGAGGGCGGCTTCGAGATGCGGCGGGTGGACCAGCGTCCTTACAAGCGCGAATCGCTCGCCGGGATCCTCCGCCACGCACCGGACAGCGCTGCAAAGCCCGAAGCCAACGTTGTCGAGCGCAAGGTGCGCGACTGCTGGCAGAGCCTGTTGCAGCGCGCTCGCGCGGCGCCGGTTGAAGTCATCGGCGCCGGGATAGCCGGCGCCCTGCTCGCCCGCCACCTGGCAGACGCCGGACTGCCGTGCCGCATCTTCGATGCCGGACCGGGACCCATGGGCGCCAGCCGGCTACCGGCGGTGGTGGCGCACGCGCGCCTGCTGGCAGATGGCAGTCCCGCTGCCGCGCAACGCGCGCTGGCACAGCTCTACAGCAGTCACTACCTGGCTCCGTTTCTGGCGGTTGGCCAATCCACCGCTGCGGCCAGCGCCGCGCCACCCCCCGGCTGCCTGCAGCTAGCCAGCGGCGATGACGGGCTCGCCAAGCTCGAGCGCCTCGCATCGCTCTACGGTCAGGACAGCTGGTGTCAGCCGCTGAGCGGCGCAGCACTCGAGGCGTTGTGCCGGGGCTTCGCGCCCCAGGCCAGCCGGGCGCTGGGCCTCTGGTTTCCCGAAGCCTGGATCGTACGTCCGCAGCTGCTGATTCAGGCGTTGCTCGATCATCCGCTCATCGATGCGCACTGGCACCGACCGATCGATCTCACGCGCGCCAGTCCGGCGCTGCGCTGCCTCACGGTCGGCAGCCGAATCGGGCAGCTGCCCGCGGCACGGTTTCTCGAGCTGGCACCGCTCGGCGGCCAGCTTGATCGCGTCAGAGTAACAAGCGCGCCAACGGCTGCGCTAGTGGGCGCCGGCTATTGCGTTCCGGATCCAGCACGGCCCGGCGAAGTGCTGGTCGGCGGTAACTACGAGTACCGGCCCTGGGCGCCGGCGGACGCGACAGCAGCCAACCTCCAGCAGCTGCCCGGCGAACAGCGCCCGGGCTGGCGCGGGCGCCACCGCGGGCTACGGCTCACAACCTCGGACCGGCAACCCGTGGTCGGCCTGCTCTACCAGGCGGATGGACAGCCGACGGCGGACCTGCCGCTGATCAGCCTCGGTTTCGGTTCCCAGGGGCTGACGCAGGCGCCGCTGGCGGCGGCCGTGCTGGTGAGCCGGCTGCTCGGCCAGGTGCCGCCGTTGAGCCCGGCACAGGAGCGCACGCTCGATGCCCGACGCTTCATCGATCGCCAGCACCGCCGCGGTCCGTGGCGCGGTGCACAACCGCAGTGGTCAGCAGGCCGCTAAGCGTCGTAGCCGATACCCGGTTCCGTTCCCGTGGCGGCGGGATCGCGCAGCAGCGACCGCCGCACCTCCGGCTCACGGCCGGGTTTCAGCAGCGCCCGGACGTCCTGCCCTACCGCAGCATCATCATGGGTCGTCCGTTCGTGGAACCGCAGGTAGTCGGCCCAGGTCGGGAACTGGAACTCCTCGTACCAGTGCGTTCGCTGCTCGAGATCCCGGCGCAGGCTCCAGCGGCGGGCACCGTTGCGGCTGCGATTCCGCTTGCGGACGTGCATCAGGGCCAGGAACGCGTCGGACTGATTATCTTCAAGCTCGTAGTGCACGGCGATCACGACCGGCCCGCTGCGCGGCTTCAGATCGAGGGCCAGCTCAGGCTCACGCCAGCGCCCGAGCGGATCAAGGTTTCGTTCCAACCGGTCCGGCAGCGGCAGCAGCAGGCCAGCGAGCGCCGTCAGCACTGTCGCTCCCGCTGCGGCAGCCAGCGCCAGCGGCAGGTCGTAGCTTTCCGTAATCGCCCCCCAGAGCCAGGCTCCCCCAGCCATGCCCCCAAAGGTGGCCATCTGATAGAACGACAGGGCACGCCCCACGACCCAGCGCGGCGTGGACAGCTGCACGGCCGTGTTGAGCTGGGCCAGGGACAGCACCCAGGCCATCCCGGCAAGCACCAGGAACGGACCGGTGAACCAGAGGGTTCGGCTAAACGCACAGGCCAGGGTAGCGATCGCGAAGGCGAACGAAGTGCGGCGGATGAGTTGCTCGACCGTGAAGCGATCTGCCAGGCGTCGGGAATTGAAGGCACCAATCACAGCGCCAATACCGAAGCAGCCGAGCAGCAGCCCATAGGTCACGGCAGTCCCGTTGAGCAGACGCTGCGCAATGAGTGGCAGCAGCGCCAGCACGGCGATGGCGCTGAGGCCAAACAGCAGGCCGCGGAACATGATGACCACGAGGTGCGGTGACAGCGCAACGTAGCGTGCTCCGGTACCGATCGCCGTCCGCAGCGGCTCGCTGGTGCGGCTGACCCGCGGCGCGCCGCGCCAGAGGCTCAACGCCAGGATCAGGCCGAAGTAGCTCACCGCATTCACCGCAAAGGCGGCCGCTGCGCCGGCGCTGGCAACGATCGCACCGCCAATTGCCGGCGCAACGCTGCGTGTCACGTTGTAGCCGGCCCCATTCAGCAGCACCGCCTGGGGCAGCTCCTGCTTCGGCACCACATCGCCGACCGTCGCCTGCCAGGAGGGCTGATTGATGGCCACCCCGCAGCCGATGAGAAAGGTCAGGCCCAGCAGGAGCCACTCATTGATCCACCCGGTCCAGACCACGATCACCAGAAGCGCCGAGACCGCGAACATGAACCACTGCGCGGACAACATGACCCGGCGCCGGTCGTAGCTGTCGGCAATGGCCCCGGAGAGGGGCGACAGCAGCATGATCGGCAGCGTGGTCGTTGCCTGCACCAGCGCAATGATGTCGGCCTGGCTTGTGAGCTGGGTCATCAGCCAGGCTGCACCGACCCCCTGCACCAGCCCGCCAAAGCTCGAGAGGATGTTGGCCAGCCAGAGGTTGCGGTAGCTGCCGTGCCGCAGCGGGGCGAGGGCCGAGGAAGCGGGAATTCGGCGACCTGCGGCCGGATCCGCCGAAGGCTTCCGTGCCGGCGTGCTCACGCAGGATCCAGCCCCCGGAGAAAGCTGCCGACGACGGCATTGAAGGCTGCCGGCTGGTCGATGTTGACGGCGTGTCCGGCATCAGCAACAACTTCCAGCCGCGCATCCGGAATCTTGCCGGCCATGTAGCTGGACGCGGCCAGGAACGGCTCGTCCAGGGCGCCGACCACAACCAGGCTCGGACAACCAATGTGCGGCAGGGATTCGATGACGCTGGGATTGTACTGGGTGAGCAGCGTGCGGCCGGCGAGGACAACCCCTGAAAGGTCATCGTGCTGGCTGGTTGCCATCTCGGCCGAACGGTCGCTGAGCGCGCCGACACCTTTGGCCGCAATCTCGTCCGCCATGGCATTCGCTTGCCGGTTCCAGGCCTCCCGGGCCGCGTCCTTCTTGAAGCCCGGCCCGGTATCAATGATCAGCAGCGCTTGCGTGCGGTCCGGATGACGGAGCTGAAACGCCAGGGACAGATACCCTCCGAGCGACAGGCCGCCGATGACGGCCCGTTCGATGCCTAGATGATCAAGCAGGCGGGTCATGTCGGCGACCGCATGGGCTTCCGTCAGCTCGCTGGGGTCTGCCGGTACCGCACTGTGCCCGTGTCCACGGATATCCCAGACGATGAGCTGATGGCTACGGCCCAGTGCTTCGAGCTGCGGGCGCCACATCTGCGCCGTGGCCGAGTAACCGTGGGTCAGCAGCACCGGCGGCCCCTCGCCATGCACTTCGTAGTAGATGTTCGTGCCACCGCTGTCGAAGGTCGGCATCCGCGCGCTCCGCTTTAGAAGGTCACAGTCTAACAGCCGTCAGGTACCGGCATCCCGGAAGGCCCGTACGCTGATGACGCTGTCGACGCTGCGGATCTGCTCGAGCACCGCCTCCGACAGCGGTTCCGAGCAGTCCAGCAGGCTGTAGGCCAGCTCATCGCGGCTGCGGTTCAGCATGTCGAGCACGTTGATGCGATGGCTCGCCAGCGCCGAGGTGATCTCACCGATCATGCCGGGCACGTTTTTGTTGATGACGGCCAGGCGGAAACCCTCCGCCGGATCAAGATGCATGGTCGGGAAGTTCACGGAGTTACGGATGTTGCCCTGCTCCAGAAAGTCCTTGAGCTGCTCCGCGGCCATCACGGCACAGTTTTCCTCGGCCTCTGCCGTGCTCGCGCCAAGGTGCGGCGTCAGCAGCACCCGCGGGTGAGCCATCAGCTCCGGCACCGGAAAATCGGCGATGTAGCGTGCGATCTGGCCGTCGTCCAAGGCCTGGCGCAAGGCGCCTGCCTCGACGATGGGCTCGCGCGCAAAGTTGATGAGCACCGCACCGCGTTTGAAGGCACGCAGGCTGTCCGCGTTGACCAGCCCCCGGGTCTGCGGCAACAGCGGTACGTGCAGGGTCACGTAGTCGCTGCGATTGAACAGGCTAGTCAGATTCTGCATCCGCTCCACGCGGCTCGGGAGGCGCCATGCGGCGTCCACGGAAATCGCAGGATCGTAGCCAAGCACGTTCATGTCGAGCGCCAGCGCAGCCTCGGCGACCCGTGAACCGATCGCGCCAAGGCCAACGACGCCGAGGGTCTTGCCGGCCAGCTCGGTCCCCTTGAAGCGCTTCTTTTCAGCCTCCACCCGCGTGTTCAGCTCATCCGCGGGCAAGTCGGCATCAAGTCCGCGCACAAACGCCACACCCTCCATCAGCTCGCGGGTCGACATCAGTGCCGTTCCCAACACGAGTTCCTTCACCGAGTTCGCGTTTGCGCCGGGCGTATTGAAAACGACGATCCCGGCGGTGGAGCACGCGTCCACCGGCACGTTGTTGACGCCAGCGCCCGCTCGCGCGATCGCCCGCAGCGACGGCGTCAGGTCAGCGCTGTCGAGCCTGTGGCTGCGCAGGATCAGCGCATCCGGCTCGGCGAACTCACCGGCGACCTCGTATTGATCGCGAGGAAAACGATCGAGGCCGCGAACGGCGATCTGGTTCAGTGTCTTGATGCGGTACATGGCAACTCTCAATCTCCGGTTTCTGTGGCAGCCCGATTGCTCACCCTCAACTCAGCCAGACGGGGTGGTCCGGCACAGCGGCCGAGGTCGCTTAAGGCTTGTCCTTCGTCTGCTTCGGTCTCGTGCCCGGTCCGGCCACCGCCTCGCCGGCCGCCTCGAGCAGCAGCTCGACGATCAGCTCGGTCGCCGGCGGCACGGTAAACGCCTGCATGGCCCGACGCCGGTCATCCAGCGTCGCAAGCTCGCCATCAATCGTCTCGATCAGCACCCCGCTGTTGAGGCTGTCGTCGTCGAGCAGCCGGCTGTATCCCTGTGCCTCCGAGTAGCGCGCGTTCTCGATCTGATCCCCACGGCTGACCGCTGCCGACAGCGGTACCAGAATGTGGGGCTTCCGTAGCGCCAGCAGCTCGAACAGCGTGTTGGCACCGGCGCGGGAAACGACCAGATCCGCGGCCGCGAGCACGTCGCCCCAGTCTTCGGTCAGGAATTCGAAAGCCTCATACCCCACCGGCCACTCGGTGACTGGCGGACACTTGCCGGGACCGCAGATGTGGACCAGAAACACCCGTTGCGTGAGCTCCGGCGCCGCGGTCAGAACGACTTCGTTCAACCGATCAGCGCCGAGGCTGCCGCCGGTTACGAGCACCAGTGGCCGTTCGGCGGAAAGATCCAGCCGCGTGCGGCCGCGGACCGCGTCGCCATGCAGCAGGGCATCCCGCAGCGGGGTGCCGACATGTACGACCGGACCGCGAAAGCCCAACTGTTCTGCCGCAATCGGAAAGTTGACGCACAGCGTCCGGGTGAAGGGATAGGCCAGGCGATTGGCGAGGCCCGGGCTGGTATCCGACTCATGCACGATCACCGGCACCCGCCAGCACCAGGCCGCGAGCACAACCGGCAGGCTCACGAAGCCACCCTTGGAAAACACCGCCTGGGGACGGAGCCGGCCAAGATGCCACAGGCTCGCCACGATGCCGGCCAGCACGAACAGTACGTCGCGCAGGTTCTGCCAGGACCAGTAGCGCCGCAGTTTGCCGGCGGGCACGCCGATGAACCGATCGGCCGCAGCACTGACGAGCCGCGCCTCGTAACCACTGTTGCTGCCAATGAACGTAACCCGGTGCCCGTTGCGGCGCAGCACGGCCATGACCGGGAGCGCCGGCACCACGTGTCCAGCGGTGCCGCCGCCGGTAAACACAAAGTGGCTCACAGGCCCAGCGCCTCCTTCAGCAGCGGCACGGTGATGGGCCGCTGCGCGCCGAGCGCGTAGTCGAGCACCAGTTCGAGGTCCTCGAGCCGCGACCGCAGGGAGCGGGCCCGACGCAGGAGCCAGAAATCCAATACCTCCGGGAGCAGGTGCAGCCCGCGGCGCCGCGCTTGACGGTCGAGGATCACGCGCTGCTCCGCTTCACCCGGCGGCTGCAGGGCAAAGGTTTCAAAGGCACGCAGCCGGCTGGCAAGATCCGGCAGCAGCGGCGTCAGCGCCAGCGGCGAGACCCGGGAACTCACCAGCAGCGGCACGCCGCGGGCGAGCAGCAGCTGGTAGAGCGCGAGCAGCCCCTCTTCCCTGCGGCGGTCGCCGAGACAGCGCTCAACCTCGTCAATGGCAACAGGTTGGCCAGCGGGCTGGCCGGCGAACTGCGTTGGGCCTTCCGGGCATGCGGCATGCAGATACGCTTCCGGGGACGTAACCGCCTGCAGCAGGTGAGTTTTGCCGATGCTGTCCCCGGCGTAGATCCACACCCCGACAAACGCGTCCAGGGTCGGCAGCGCAGCGAGCCTGGCCAGAAGCTCGGCGTTCTCTCCCGGCAGAAACTCTTCGAACGTGGGGCGGCTTGTGGTGCCGAAGCGGAACGCGCGCTGCGGATGCGCCATCACTGTAAGCCTGCGTGCTGCCGTTCGCGCCGCTCCTTCAGCGCGCGCCGGGACCAGCTCAGCACGTACTGGCTGCCCGAGCTGAGCGACAGCACGGCCACCAGAATGAATCCGTAGGGATCGATCAGCGCCCTCAAGTCCTCCGCCAGCGCGGAACTGACGACGAGGCTGAGCAGGGACAGCAGGACCAGCAGGAACTGCGCCGCCGTATTGGTCTTGCTGATCCGGGTCGGGGCCATCTCCAGCGGGCCAACAACGTAGCGGTAGCACATCGCTCCGGTGACGATCACCAGATCCCGCAGCACGACCACGGCGAGCAGCCACAACGGGATGGCGCCGGCGAGGGTAAGCGTGACGTAGAGCGCCGCCACGAGCAGCTTGTCGGCAATCGGATCCAGAAAGGCGCCGAGCCGGCTGGTCCAGTCGAAGCGGCGTGCCAGAAAGCCATCGAGCCCGTCGCTGATGGCAGCAATGCCGACCAGTGCCAGCGCCGTGGCGTACTCAGCACGCAGCATGAAGCTCACCGCTGGAATGACCAGCAGAATGCGCATGACCGAGATGGCATTGGGCAACCAGTGCACGCTCATCCCTGCCAGCGGAAAACCGGAGGTCCAAACACGGCAACAACGTCTTCGGTCGGCTCCGGAAGCAACCTCGCATCGACAGCAAGCAGGCGCTTGAGCTGCTCGAACTCTGCCTGGCTGTCGAGCAGCAACAGCAGCCCCTCCTGGCTCGACTCGACGATCTGTACCGAATCGAGAAAGCTCAAGCCACGCAGGTAGCGCAACAGGTCCACGAGCGACTGTGCGCCGCTGACGCCCTGAACCCGCAGAGTCAAGGCACCACCGCCGGACGCCGCAAGCCGCAATGCCAGCGCATCGCTCAGGCGGTCCACGATCTGCACGCCAAGGTCGGCAATGGCGTCCGCCTGCACGTTGAAGGTGATTTCGTCTGCCACGGAAGCAGCGGGTTCAATGGTCACAGCGGTCGCCGAGGGCGCATTGACGGGCTCGAACCGCAGGGCGCCGAACCAGGTGCCCGCCCGTTGCTCGATGCGCCCCTGCCCCAGCCACTCGGCAGCAAGCCCGGTGCTGGCCGCCTGAAGCTCCAGCATGTCGGCCAACGCCACCCGCTGCGGTGCAAGGGGCTCGAGCCCGTTGATATCCGGCGTCGGCAAAGTTAATGGCAGGCCGCGTTCACGGGCCCGACCCGCCATCGCGGCCGCCAGCGTGAACGCCGGATCGGGTGGGTCCATTACCCCCGGCTCGCGGGTAACCGACCGCGGCGCGCCGGCTTCCTTAAGCCCCGGTCCAAGCGGCGGCACCGCCCCGTCGCCGGTGCGTTCTGCCGCAGCGTCGGGTTGCAGGGCATCGGTATCGACCGCCATCACCAGCTGCGCTTCGTCGACCGCCAGCCAGGGCACGACGCGGGGCCGGTTCTGCCACCAGACCGGTAGCTCAAGCGCTTTGGAAAGCCGGAGCGTCAGCGCGGCATCAAAGGCAAAGCGCACGGCAAGCGCCTTGTCGGATGCGCCGGACAGATACTGAAAGCTCGTGTAGTAGCGGCCAGGGTTCCGTTCCGCAGCCGCCAGCACCGGATCCTGCGGCAGCTCCGCGACGCCGCTGATGCGGGTCAACACCGTACGCAGGGCCACGCGGGCGGCATCACTCCGCAGTGCCTCGGACTGATCGGCCACAGGCACTTCGACCTGATACAGCCAGGTCACGACCTCGGCGCGCAATGGCTGCGCCGCAAGCAGCGCCAGCGATCCAAGCCACAGCAGCCACAAACAGCGTGGGATCTTGTTGTTGGGATTCAGCACGGCGGGCGACACTTTCGGCTCGGACAAAGCCCAAGTTTACCGGAAACAAGCCCTTTGAGACTCCGGTAGACTGCGCGCACGATTACCGCCGCCGCGCGGTTCAAGCTTCGGAAACCACCATGTCAGATACCCGCAACCGCAACCCCGGGGGCACCACGGAGCACCCGCAGGATGCGGCTTCCACGGCAGCCACCGAACGCTGGTCCTACGCCCGTGCGGGCGTCGACATCGAAGCCGGCAACGCGCTCGTGCAGCGGATCGGCCCGGCCAGCCGCGCGACCCACCGTCCGGAACTGCTTACCGGCCTCGGCGGCTTCGCAGCGCTGTCCGCACTGCCACCCGGCTACCGGGAACCGATACTGGTCAGCGGGACCGACGGCGTCGGCACCAAGCTGCGGCTGGCCATCGATACGCAGCAGCACGACCGGATCGGCCAGGACCTGGTCGCCATGTGCGTGAACGACATTCTGGTGACCGGCGCTGAACCGCTGTTCTTTCTCGACTACTTTGCCACCGGCCGGCTCGAGGTCGACGTCGCCGCCCGGGTGATCGAAGGTATTGCCGCCGCCTGCGCGCTCTGCGGTTGCAGCCTCGCTGGTGGCGAGACGGCGGAGATGCCCGGGCACTACGCCGACGGCGACTATGATCTGGCCGGCTTCTGCGTCGGCATCGCCGAGCGCAAGCGCCTGATCGACGGCAGCGGCATCACCGCTGGTGATCGCCTGCTGGCCCTGCCCTCGAGCGGTGCCCACGCCAACGGTTTCTCCCTGATCCGGCGCCTGCTGGACCTGGCTCCAGCACCCCAGACCGTGATCCCGCAACCGACCAGCACAGCATTGCTGGCGCCCACCCGACTGTACGTGGACGCGGTTCGGGCGCTGGGACTCGCCCAGGCCACGCCGGTCGCTCCGTCACCGGTGCGCGGCATGGCCCACGTGACCGGCGGTGGCCTGACGGAAAACCTGCCGCGGATGCTCCGCAGCGAACAGCTGGCCCTGCGCGTCGACCTCGACCGCTGGTCGCTGCCGCCGCTGTTTCAGTGGCTCCAGGATGCCGGGCATCTGACCGATGACGAGATGCTGCGCACCTTCAACTGCGGCGTTGGCTTCGTGTTCTGCGTGCCCGTAGCGGCTTGCCCCGAGGCCGTCAGCACCCTCGAAGCGGCCGGCGAACAGCCGTTCGAGATCGGCTCGGTAGTTAACCGCGCCAGCGCCGCCATCGAGTTTACCGGTACGCTCGGCTGAACCGCTGACCTCAGGGGCGCGGCAGGGTAACCCCGCGCTGGCCCTGATACTTGCCGCCGCGGTCCTTGTAGGTGACCTCACACTGCTCGTCCGACTGAAAGAACAGCATCTGCGCGACGCCTTCATTGGCGTAGATCTTGGCGGGCAGGTTCGTGGTGTTGGAAAACTCGAGCGTCACGTGCCCTTCCCACTCCGGTTCCAGCGGCGTCACGTTGACGATGATGCCGCAGCGGGCGTAGGTCGATTTGCCGAGGCAGATGGTCAGGACGTCCGACGGAATCCGGAAGTACTCGACGGTGCTGGCCAGCGCAAAGGAATTGGGTGGAATGACGCACACCTCGTCTTCCACATCCACGAAGCTGCGCTCGTCGAATGCTTTCGGGTCGACCGTCGCGCTGTAGATGTTGGTAAAGACCTTGAACTGCGGTGCGCAGCGAACGTCGTAGCCATAGCTCGACGTGCCGTAGGAGATCAGCTTGTCGTTGCCGCGGGTACGGACCTGGCCGGGCTCAAAGGGCTCAATCATGCCCTGCGCCGCCATGCTGCGGATCCAGCGATCGGATTTGATGCTCAAGCCAGTGTGTCCTCCTGTCGGTGTGCGCCACCCGCTGCTGCGGGCCGCGGCCATTGTTCAGAGCCGCCGTCGAGCGCGCGTCGCTCGCCGACCAGCCGCGGACCGTTAGTCATCGCTCATGCTGATCGCTACGGCCGGTTCCTGGCTCAGCCCCCAGAGCCGCGCGGAAAGGTGCCGTGCAGCCTGCCGGTAGCGGACTGCGGCGTCGCCGGTCGGTTCGGCCACCACGGTTGGCTGGCCGCTGTCCGATTGCTCGCGGATCGCAAGCGACAGTGGCAGCTCAGCCAGCACCGGCACGTCGTACTGCGCTGCGATCTCGGCGCCACCACCACTGCCAAACGGATGCGACTCGTAGCCGCACTGGGGACAGCAATGCACGCTCATGTTCTCCACGATGCCGAGCGTCGGGATGTTCACTTTCTGAAACATCTCGATCCCTTTCCGCGCATCGAGCAACGCCAGATCCTGCGGGGTGGTGACGATAACGGCACCGGACACCGGCGCCTGCTGCGCCAGGGTGAGCTGAATGTCACCGGTGCCCGGCGGCATATCGATCAACAGGTAATCAAGCTCGCCCCAGCGGGTCTGCTTCAGCAGCTGCTGCAGCGCACCGGAGGCCATCGGCCCGCGCCAGACCATCGGGGTCCGCTCGCCGGACAGGTAGCTCATCGACATGGTGGCGAGCCCATGGGCGATCACCGGCACAAAGAACTTTTCGTCGACGATCTCAGGACGCCGGTCCACCGGGATCCCGAGCAGCTGGCCCTGGCTCGGACCGTAGATGTCCGCGTCCAGCAGCCCGACGCGCGCGCCGCCGGCAGTCAGCGACAGCGCCAGGTTGACCGCCGTGGTGGACTTGCCGACACCGCCCTTGCCGGAGGCCACGGCAACCAGATGGCCGACCGCTTCGAATCCCCGCCCCGGCGGTGTCGACCAGCTGAAGTCGATGGCCAGCTCCGGCGCCTCGAGGTAGGTCCGCACCGCAGCGGTGAGCGCATCCTCCATGCCACCGATCGGATAGCCGAGCTCAACCTCGAGCCGCCCGTCAGCCGCCGCTATCCGCGCACCGAGCTCGCCCCAGCTGCGGCCGAGCAGCGGGTCCGGGAAAGCGGCAAGCGCATCGAGATGGTGCTGATTCATGGTGTTGCGGGTGCTCCGACCAGAGTGGGCGACAGGGGGAGAATTGTAGGGCCAGGCTGGCGGCCGGGCCACCAGCGCCTGGGAGGACCCCAGCCGGAATCCGGCGGCTGCGTTATAGTCGCCGCCGGTTTGACAACGCACAGCCTATTCTGCCGCCATGACTGAAGCTCCCCGCCGCCTGCTCGTGACCAGCGCGCTGCCGAACGCCAACGGCGACATTCACCTCGGCCATCTGCTGGAGCACATCCAGACCGACATCTGGGTGCGGTTTCAGCGCCTGCGCGGCCACACCTGCACCTACGTCTGCGCCGACGACACCCACGGCACCGCGACGATGCTGAAAGCCGAAGAAGAAGGCCTGACGCCGGAGGTCATGATCGAAACCGTGCGCCAGTCCCACGCGCGTGACTTTGAAGGATTTCTGGTCGAACACGACAACTACTACTCGACGCACTCCGAGGAAAATCGAGAGCTGGCCGAGGCCATCTACGCCGCGGTCGAAGCCAAGGGACTGATCTTCACGCGCGAGGTCGAGCAGCTCTACGATCCGGAGCGCGAGCTGTTTCTTGCCGATCGCTTCGTCAAGGGTACCTGCCCGAAGTGCAAAACTCCGGACCAGTACGGCGACAACTGCGAGAACTGCGGCGCCACCTACGATGCCCTGGACCTGATTGAGCCCCGGTCACAGCTGTCCGGTGCAGCTCCGGTACGCCGCGAGTCCACCCACTACTTCTTCGATCTGCCGCAGTACACCGACTTCCTGAAAGCCTGGACCCGCAGCGGCAGCATTCAGCCGGAGGTCGCCAACAAGCTGGCGGAGTGGCTCGACGGCGGGCTTAAGCCCTGGGATATCGCCCGCGACGCGCCGTATTTCGGCTTTCGCATTCCCGGCACCGACGACAAGTACTTCTACGTCTGGCTGGATGCCCCGATCGGCTACATGGCGAGCTTCGCGAACCTCGCCCACGGCCGCAACGATCTGAGCTTCGATGACTACTGGCAGGCAGGCAGCAGTACCGAGCTGCACCATTTCATCGGCAAGGACATCATCAACTTCCATGCGCTGTTCTGGCCTGCGGTGCTGGACGCGGCCGGCTACCGGCTGCCGACCCGCATCCACACCCACGGGTTCATCAGCGTCGACGGCGCCAAGATGTCGAAGTCCCGCGGGACCTACATCAAGGCCAGCACCTACCTCGAGCATCTGTCGCCGGAAGTGCTGCGCTACTACTACGCAACCAAGCTGAACGGCACCGTCGACGACATCGACATCAACCTCGAGGACTTCGTAGCGCGGGTGAACTCGGATCTGGTTGGCAAGGTGGTCAACATCGCCAGCCGCTGCGCGGGCTTCATCAGCAAGCAGTTCGACGGCCAGCTCGCCACGAGCCTGCCGGAACCCGACCTGTTCGCGGCCGCCGCAGCGGCCGCGGAACGGCTCGCGGACTGCTACGAAGCCGGCGACTACGCCCGGGCCATGCGCGAGATCACGGCGCTGGCGGACCAGGCCAATCAGTACATCGCCGAAGCCGAGCCGTGGAAACGGATTAAGGAAGACGGCCAGCGCGACGCGGTGCAGGCTGCCTGTACCCAGGGCCTGAACCAGTTCCGGCTGCTGATGCTCTACCTGAAACCGGTGCTGCCGGCCATGGCCGCTGAGAGCGAAACCTTCCTCGGCATCGAGCCGCTGCGCTGGACCGACGCCGCGACACCGCTGCTCAATCACCAGATCAATCGCTTCAAACCGCTCCTGCAGCGTCTGGAAAGCAAGACTCTGGACGCGCTGCTGGCCGCGTCGGCAGAGCCGGAACCGGCCGCTGCGCCATCCGCAGCCGCACCCGCAGACGCAGACGCAGGCAGCACCGCAGCACCTGCGCTCAACGCAGAAATTCAGATCGATACCTTTGCCGCCGTAGACCTGCGCATCGCCCGCATCACCGAAGCCAGCGCTGTCGAGGGCGCGGCCAAACTGCTGAAGCTCGAGCTGGACCTCGGCCCGCTCGGCACGCGCACGGTGTTTTCGGGCATCAAGGCAGCCTATGACCCGGAGGCGCTCAACGGCCGGCTGACGGTCGTGGTTGCGAACCTGGCGCCGCGCAAGATGAAGTTCGGCGTCTCCGAAGGCATGGTGCTGGCAGCCGGCGAAGGCGGCAGCGAGCTGTTCCTGCTGAGCCCGGACAGCGGCGCGGAGCCCGGCATGCCGGTGCGCTAACGGCCTCATGGCGGAACTGTTCGGGCTTCTGCTGTCGGCGTTGCTGGTCAACAACTTCGTGCTCGCGCAGTTCCTCGGCTTGTGCCCGTTCCTGGGCGTCACTGCCCGCAGCGGTACCGCCCTTGCCATGGGGCTGGCCACGACCTTCGTCCTGAGCCTGGCCGCCGTGCTGTCGCACCTGCTCTACCATGGCCTGCTGCGGCCGCTGGGTCTCGAGTATCTGGACCTGATCGTATTCATGGTGACCATTGCGGCTACGGTGCAGCTCACCGAGCTCTACCTGCGCGGCGTCAGCCCGCTGCTGCACCGAACCCTTGGCCTGTACCTGCCGCTGATCACCAGCAACTGCGCCGTGCTGGCCGTTGCGCTGCTGGCGATTCGCGACGAGCTCTCGCTCCTGCAAACGCTGGTCTTTGCCATTGGCGCCGCCGCCGGCTTTGTGCTGGTCATGGTGCTGTTCGCGGCTCTGCGGGAACAGCTCGATGAGCAGCGCGTCCCGGACGCGCTCAAGGGGACACCGATCACGCTGGTGACCGCCGGACTGCTCGCGCTCGGATTTATGGGCTTCACCGGGTTTGGCCTGTGAGCGAACTGCTGATCATCGTGCTGATCGCCAGCCTGCTCTGTGGCTGCGCGCTGGGACTGCGCTGGGCTGATCGGCGCTACCGGGCGCAGCCTGACAAGCTGGTCGACGCAGTCGATGCCTGCCTGCCGCAGATCCAGTGTGCGCAGTGCGGCTATCCCGGCTGCCGCCCCTATGCGGCGGCCATCGTCACCGAAGGCGCAGCGCTGAACCTCTGCCCCCCGGGCGGGCCGGCAACGGAAGCCACACTGCATGAGCTCATGGGGCAACCGCAGCGCGGCGCCGCTGGTGTCGACGCCCCGGTACCGCTGCTGGCGGTCATCGACGAAACGGAGTGCATCGGCTGCACGCTGTGCCTGCCGGCCTGTCCGGTCGACGCCATCGTCGGCGCCCAAGGGTATATGCACACGGTTATCGCGCGAGAGTGCACCGGCTGCGAGCTGTGCCTGCCGCCCTGTCCGGTGGACTGCATTGCGCTGGTGCCGGCTCCGGTGGCAAGGCTGTGAGCGCGCCGGCTGAAACACCGGCCGTTTTGCAGCCGCAAGCGGTACCGTCGCTGCCGCTGGCCTCGCGCTACCAGCTGACCGTTGCGGCGCCAGCGCGGGTCACCACAGGCCAGGTGGTAACCTCCGGCTGTCCGCTCGGCAGTGCCGGAGCCGTGGTACATGCCCCGGTCTGCGGCACCGTGTCCAGCGTCGACGCCCTCCCCGGGCAACGGCTCGAGCTGACGATCACCACCGACCCGGCGGCCACGGCCGCCTGCACGGATACCCTTGGCCTCTGCGATCCGGCACACCGGCTACCAGCGCTGGTGCCGGCCAGGCTGACCGGCACGCAGCTCACGCAGCGCCTGCACGAGGCCGGCATCGTTGGGCTGGGCGGCGGCGCCTTTCCGAGTGCTGACAAGTTGCAGCACGCGCTACAGGCAGGCTCCTGCGCCGCAGTAGTGGCGAACGCCGTATCCTGTGAGCCCGGCATCGATGCGGACGCAGCAGTGCTCGCCGACGGCATACCGCTGGTCCTGGCTGCGCTTGAAGGGCTGGCGGCGGTTTGCGGGGTCAGGCCCGTGGTCGCCCTCGGTGCGGCACTGGAACCCTGCCACGAGATCCTTACCGCTGCTATCGACGCCGCGCCCGTGGACCTTCAGCTGCTGCGGATTCCGGCCGCACCGGCAGCGGGCGCCGAAACCGTGCTGCTCGAGCAGCTCTACGGCTGGCGCGGCTACGATGGCCGGCGGCCCAGCGACGACGGCTATCTGACCTACAACCTCACCACGCTGCTGGCCATGGGCGCGGCCCTGCTCGATGGCGAACCGCTGGTTCAACGGCCGATCACCCTGCCCTCGGGCAACCGCTGGGTGCGCATCGGGCACCCGCTGGCCGAGCTCGGCGTGGATGGTCCCCTGCGCAGCGGTGGCGAGCTGAGCGGCCGAGCGGTGGAGCGCAGCGGCGCCATCGATAAGGGAACGCTCGCCATCCATCCGCTTCCGACGGCGCGGGCCGCGCAACCCTGTATCAGTTGCGCGCAGTGTCAGCCCGCGTGCCCGGTCGGGCTCGACCCGGAGGCACTACATCGCTCCGTGCTGCGCGTCGAGGGAGCGCCGACCGGGAATCTCGAACTGCTGGCGCCCGAGCTGGATCACTGCATCGAATGCGGCTACTGCAATCCAGCCTGTCCGAGCGACATCGACCTGCTCGCAGACCTGCGACTTGGCCGAAGCCTGCGCCACCGCGACCGCGCTGCAACCGCTGCCGCCGAGCGCGCACAGTTGCGCTTCGAGGCCCATGAAGCACGGGCCCAGGCGCAGGCCGAGGACGCTGAACGACGACGTCGGGAACGGCTCGAGCAACGCACTCGGAGGAGCAGCCGATGGCAGCAGCGATGACGCCGCTACCCCGTGCTCCGGTGCGACGCCGCCGCTTCTCGAGCCGCATGCTGATGTGGCTTACCGTGGCCTGCCTGACACCCGGGGCGCTGACCCAGGCGTACTGGTTTGGCCCCGGAGTGCTGCTGAACCTGGTCCTCGGCGTCGCCGCCGCTCTGGTACTGGAGGCTCTGTTCGATCGCCGCCCCTGGCGCGAGGCACTGAAGCAACCGGACGGTGCCGCGGCGATTGCTGGCGCGCTGATCGCGCTGGCGCTGCCGCCCACGGTACCCGCGGGGGTGCTGCTGTTTGCCGTGCTCTGTGCCCTTGGGCTCGGCAAGCATGCGTACGGTGGGCTCGGCAACAATCCCTTCAACCCGGCAATGGTCGGCTACGCCATCGTGCTCGTCTCGTTCACGCCGAGCCTGGCCGAATGGCCAGACCCGGGCGCTATCGACGCTCTGAGCGGCGCGACACCTCTGGACGCGCTGGCGCACCGCGGCGGCCAGACCATTGCCGAGTTCAGCAGCGGTACGGCCACCGGACACCTCGGTGCTTACGGCTGGGAGTGGATTAATGGTGGCTTTCTGCTCGGTGGACTGCTGCTGCTCGCGCTGGGGATCTGCCACTGGCGCGTACCTGCCGCCGTACTGCTGGGCCTGAGCCTCAGCGCCATGGCCGGCTACGACAACGGCAGCTCGAGCAGCTTCGGCGCCCCGGCGTTCCACGTATTCGCCGGTGCCAGCTGCCTGACGGCGTTTTTCATCGCCACCGATCCCGTAAGTCAGCCTTCCCACCCGCGCGCCCAGTGGCTGTTCGGATTGCTCATTGGGGCACTGATCTTCGCCATCCGCAGCTTCGGTGCGTACCCGGACGGCGCCGCTTTCGCGATTCTGCTCGCCAACGGCTGCGGTCCCTGGCTGCAGGCAAGCTGTGTTCGCTGGGATCGCCAGCGGCAGAACAAGGCCTCCTCGGCATGAGCGGCGTGCTGCGGCTTGCGCTGATCGCCCTGGGCTGTGGCCTGCTCGTTGCCGGCGTGCGGCTGGTTACCGCGGATCCCATTGCGCGGGTCCGGAGCGCGGAGCTGCGCGCTTCCCTTGCCGCGCTGGTCGGGCCCGTTCGCGCCGACACGGTCAGGCTGCCGGTCCGCTGGCCGCTCGAGCTGTGCGGCGGGCAGACGCTGCTCCGTGCCAGGGCCCGGGGTTATGGCGGTCCGATCGAGCTGCTTGTGGCCCTCGATGCCGAGCCCCGCGTGCTGAGCCTGCGGGTCAACCGACATGCAGAAACGCCCGGCATCGGCGACTTCATCGCGGTCCGGGACAGCGACCCGACGTGGCTCGAGCGGTTCGTCGGCAGCACCCGCGACACGCTTGCCGCACGGCCCTTCGACCTCGACGCGGTCGCTGGCGCTACGATCACCGTGCGCGGCGTCCGGAACGCGCTGAGCGCGGCGCTGGAGCGCGAGGTTGGCTTTGATCCGACACCCTGCCCGCCGTCCTCCGCCGACAGCGTACCGGGGGCCGCGTCTTGAACCCGCAACTGGCTACTCTGCGGACCAGCGCGCTGGTGGAAAACCCGGCCTGGATCCAGCTGCTTGGGCTCTGCCCGCTGCTCGCGGTCTCCAACAGCCTGGCCAACGCGCTCGGGCTGTCCGCCGCCAGCCTGCTCGTCATTCTCGGTGCCAGCGGTGCCGCCTCGCTGCTGCGACGATGGATCCCCGACTACGCACGGTTGCCGACCTACCTGCTGCTCATCGCCACCTTCACGACCTGTGCCGACCAGCTGCTCGAAGCTTTCGCCTTCGAGGTCTACGCGGAGATTGCGCTGTTTGTGCAGATCATCGTCACGAACTGCATGATCCTGGGACGGGTCGAACAGGTTGCGGGCCGCCGCCCGCTGGGCCCGGCGCTGCTCGATGCGCTGGGCACCGGGCTCGGCTTTGCGCTGGCGCTGACGGCGCTCGGCAGCGTTCGCGAGATCCTCGCAACGGGACGGCTCGGCAGCGGCCTGGACGCGCTGCTCGGTGGTGCCTGGCCTGCCGCAGGCGTCGCGCTGGTCCCGGAGATGCTCAAGGTCCCCCTCGCGGCCCTGCCCCCGGGCGCGTTCATCACCGCCGGCCTGTTGCTGGCCGGCGGCCGCTGGATTGCCGGGCGTTTCGGCCCGGAACGTCGATCGGAACACCCGCCAGAACCGTCACCCGGAGGTCAGCAGAGGACACCCCCACCATGAATCGGGACAAGCGCACAGAGATCTTCAAGCGCTGGCAGGCGGAGAACCCGCGGCCGGAGACGGAGCTCCGCTACCGCTCCCCCTTCGAGCTGCTGATCGCTGTCATCCTGTCGGCGCAGGCAACGGATGTCAGCGTTAACAAAGCAACGGACAAACTGTTCCCGGTGGCCAACACGCCGGCAGCCATCAAAGCGCTCGGCGTACGCCGGCTGAAGAGCTACATCAAGACCATTGGCCTGTTCAACACCAAAGCAGTCAACGTGATCAAGACCTGCGAAATACTGCAGAAAGAGCACGACGGCGAGGTGCCGCGCGACCGGGCCGCGCTGGAAGCGCTGCCCGGCGTCGGCCGCAAGACCGCCAACGTCGTGCTGAACACCGCCTTCGGCGAACCGACCATGGCGGTGGATACGCACATCTTCCGGGTCGCCAACCGCACCGGGCTCGGCAAGGGCAAAACCGTACGTCAGGTGGAGGACCGGCTGCTGCGGCTGATCCCGGCGGATTACCTCCTGCACGCGCACCACTGGCTGATCCTGCACGGACGTTACGTCTGCGTCGCGCGCAAGCCGCGCTGCGGCAGCTGCACGATCCACGACCTCTGCGAGTACCGCCACAAAACCGAACCGGAAGGCTGACGGGAGTACCGGAATCCACAGGCGACGCGGCGCCCTGGACCGGAACGGCGGTGTGGCGCTCAGAGATCGATCAGCTCGACGGTCTCGATTCCAACACCCAGAAATCGCTCCCCCAGCCGGGCAAACCGGCGCGGATCGTCGGTTGCCAGAAACCTGCAGCGTTCGGTAACTGCCGGCGCCACGCCGCCCGCGTCAGCGTCGTCACTGCCAAGCGTCCGCGCCACGGCTTCAGCGGTGGTCACCGCAGAATCGATGAGCGTCGTGGATGCCGGCAGCAGACGCCCTAAGGTCGCGCGAAACAGCGGAAAATGGGTGCACCCCAGCACCACCTGGGAAACGGTGCCCGGCGTCCTGAGCGCATCGGTCAGAATCGCCTCCGCCAGGGGTCCGTCCGGCTCACCGGACTCTGCCAGCGCAACCAGCAGCGGCGCCGGCCGGCACAGTACCCGTGCGTCCGTACGCGCCCGCAACAGGGCCTGCGCGTAGGCGCCCTGGCGCACCGTCGCCTCGGTTGCCAGCACCAGCACCCGCGGGGCTGTGCCCTGCGTCGCGGCCGCCGCCACGGCCGCCCGGGCACCGGGTTCTATCACGCCGAACACCGGCAACGGGGCATAACGCTCAGCCAGCGCCTCCAGGGCATAGGCGGACGCGGTGTTACAGGCGATGACCAGCGCCCGGACCCCACGCTGGATCAGGGCTGCCGCCGCCCGTTCGGCATAACGCTGAACGGTTGCCGCACTCTTGGTGCCGTAGGGCAGGCGGGCCGTATCCCCAAGGTAGATGAAGTGTTCGTGCGGCAGGCGGTCGCACAGGGCACGCAGCACCGTAAGGCCGCCCATGCCGGAATCGAAAACGCCGATCGGTGCCCGGTCTGGCCGCGGGTCGTCCAGCCCGGAAGGGGCGGTCAGCGACGGATCCAGGACACCACTCGGCCGAGCGGAGAACGACCGCCGCTGCCGTTTGCGGCAGCGGGCTCGTCGGCCACGATCGGTCCCGGATCATTGGCCGCCGGGGTGGTAGCCATCCTGGCCTTGCCGGCCTGCTGGCCACGCAGCGCCGCGATGCGTTTCTCGATGATCAGGTCTTCCTTGCGCTTCTGTTTCAGCGCAAGCTGCAGGTCGACCCCACAGCGGGCGCAGTGGCTGCTCTCGAGCTGCAGATGGCCGCAGCGCGGGCACTCGACATGCGCCGCGGTGATGTCGCGCAGGGTGTAATCGTTGACCTGCTCGCGCCGTGCCGCGCTCGCGGCTGGTCCCTCTTTCGGCGGTGCAAGAGATTTGATGCGGGCAATGGCCCCGAGATCGTTCAACCGCTGCCGCAGCTGCTCAGCCGCACCTTCGTCGAGCTGGCTCTTCAGGACCACGGTTCTGCCCGAGAACAGCGCCCGTGCCTTTCTTGCGTCGATGCCCAGCTCGCGGGCCAAATTTTCCTGTACAGCTGCGGGCAGAGCGCCTTCGATGACCTCGCCGCTGAACAGAACCTGGTAGCTACTCATACTGCTCTCCGGAAGCAACCCAGTTCTACTCAATTGTGGATATCCAATCGTCTCTCGATTGGTCATGCGGGACAGCCGAGACGTGGCTACACCCCTCAGCGCAGCCGGCGTCCGCGCTTTGCGGCAAGCCGCAGGCGCAGCGCATTCAGCTTGATGAAACCTCCTGCATCAGCTTGATCATACGCGCCCGCATCGTCCTCAAACGTGACCACGTTGGCATCGTACAGGCTGTCGTCCGGCGCCTCGCGTCCCAGAATCTGCACATTGCCCTTGTACAGGCCGAGGCGGACGTCGCCGTTGACCACCGTCTGGGTCTGATCGATCAGCGCCTGCAGAGCCAGCCGCTCCGGCGCCCACCAGTAGCCGTTGTAAATCAACTTGGCATAGCGGGGCATCAGCTCATCCTTGAGATGGGTGACCTCCCGATCGAGCGTGATCGACTCGATAGCGCGGTGGGCCTTGAGCAGGATTGTGCCGCCAGGCGTTTCATAACAGCCGCGGGACTTCATGCCGACGTAGCGGTTCTCGACCAGGTCCTGACGCCCGATGCCATTGGCGCCGCCAAGCTCGTTGAGCCGCTTGAGCAACTTACCCGGGCTCAGCGTTTCGCCGTTGATCGCCACCGGGTCGCCGTGGCGGAACGACAGGGTGATCTGGGTGGCGGCGTCAGGCGCCGCCTCCGGGGCGACGCTCCAACGCCACATCGCCGGATCAGCCGGTGCCGCCGGATCCTCGAGGCCGCCACCTTCGTAGCTGATATGCAGCAGGTTCGCGTCCATCGAGTACGGTGACTTGTCGCCACGCTGATAATCCACGGGGATCTGATACCGCTCGCAGAAGTCCATCAGCGCCTCGCGCGAGTTGAGCTCCCACTCGCGCCAGGGGGCGATGACCGCGATGTCCGGGTTCAGCGCGTAGGCGCCGAGCTCGAAGCGCACCTGATCGTTGCCCTTGCCGGTCGCCCCATGCGCGATGGCGTCAGCGCCGGTCGCCTCGGCGATCTCTATCAGACGCCGCGTGATCAGCGGCCGTGCAATGCTCGTACCGAGCAGATACTCGCCTTCATAAACCGTGTTGGCGCGAAACATGGGAAAGACGTAGTTGCCCACGAAGTCTTCTGTCAGATCCTCGATGAAGATCTCCTGAACGCCCATGCTCTTGGCTTTGGCGCGCGCCGGCTCGACCTCTTCGCCCTGGCCGATGTCGGCGGTAAAGGTCACCACCTCTGCCCCTTTGACCTCCTGCAGCCAGCGCAGAATGACCGAGGTATCCAGGCCGCCGCTGTAGGCAAGAACAATTTTGCGCGCCACCGAAAGCACCTCCAACTGATCAATCGGAGGCGCATGGTACGGGCAGAGCCCGATCGGTGTCATTAATGCAGCGGCCAGCTGCTGCAACCTGACGGCAGCCGACGGCCAACCCTGCTACTGCTGCGCGATGCTGGGGCTGCGCATCTCAACGCGCACCGTAGCCCGCCGGTTGGATGCCATCGGCTCGCCGTCCTGACCGCGCTGCACCGGATAACGTTCACCGTGGTAGCGCAGCACCAGCTGCGCAGGCTCGACGCCGGCCTGCACCAGCACGTCGAAGACCGCCTGCGCGCGCCGCCGCGAGAGGGCAACGTTGTCGCGCTCGGAGCCAACGGCGTCGGTGTGCCCATCGACGTAGACCTGGCCGATATCGGGATCCGCCTGAATGTACGCTGCCAGCGAACGGAGCTGCTCCCGGTCTCGGGGCGACAGGCGGTGCGAGCCGGTTTCGAACAGGATCCGCGAGCGCCGCAACGCCATCAGCGAGGCCGGCAGGCCGGATTCCTGGCAGCGCCGGAAGTCGTCGTAGGCGGGCCGAAAGCCAAGCGCGCTGACGTTCAGAAACACCGCCGGTTGCTGGCCTCGGGCACCGGCTGCAGCCAGATCGATTTCGAAGCCGGCGTAGAGCCCGAGCGCCATGGTTTCCGCGGTCGGGCCACCGACCCGCCCGCCGAAGCCGGGAACGGCAATGATTGCCGCCCAGTCGTCAAGCTGCGGGTGGCGTGGATGCCAGGCCGGTGCCCGGCGCCGCCAGCTGATCGCCCGAGGGGCCATCAGGTCGCGGCTGTCGCGCAGTTCAAAGTCGAGCGTGCGGCGGTCAGCACCGGCGGCGCCACCGAGGAACTGCACCAACCCGTAGCGCGGCACCTCAAGGGTCAGCCGGCACTCTCCACCAGAGTCGCTGGCCATCCAACGGCTGTCCCAGTGGGCCCGAAACTCACCGTTCGCCGCCCGCGGATCGACGCGCACCCGCCGCGGCGCAGGCGCAGAAGCCGGCGCCGCAGCGGCAGTATCGGGGGCGTCTGGCTGCGACGGCCGCGTGGGCGCGGCGGCGCCCCACCAGCTGCAGGCGGCCAGCGGCACGGCGGCAGCGGCCCACAGGCACAGCCTTAGGGTCCGAACGGCCTTGCGCAAGAGACTACTCATAGCCTGGGTATCGGCAGCCAGCGCTCGATCTTGAGCCTCCGATGCTGCTCGCCTGCAGGCCCAACCCGGCAGCGCACCGGCACAGCTGTGCTATCGTCGGTCCATGCGCATGGCCGATCGTTTCCGCGGTTTTCTACCGGTTGTCGTGGATTTTGAAACCGGTGGTTTTGACCCGACGCGGCACGCGTTGCTCGAGGCTGCCTGCGTCTTTGTTTCCTTCGACGGCAGCGAGCTGAAACCCCTGAAAACCTGGGAGCAGGCGATCGAACCCTATCCCGGCGGCCTGCTCGATCCCGCGTCTTTGAAGGTCACCGGCATCGACCCGGCCGATCCGGAGCGCGGCGCCATCGAGGAAATCGATGCCCTGGGGGCGCTGTTCTCAGAGGTGCGCGCGCAGGTCAAGGCGCAGGGCTGCCAGCGGGCCATCATGGTGGCGCACAACGCGAGCTTCGATCAGGCATTTCTGAACGAAGCCATTGCCAGAACGGAGCTCAAACGTAACCCGTTCCACCCGTTCAGCAGCATCGATACCGCATCCCTGGCCGCCGTCGCGGTCGGCCATACGGTGCTGAGCGAGGCCTGCGCCAGGGCTGCCATCAGCTTCGACAACAGCCAGGCGCACAGCGCCAGCTACGACGCCGAGCGGACGGCGGAGCTGTTCTGCTGGATCGTCAATCGCTCGCCGTTTGTGCCGCAGTCTCCTTGATCAGCGTCTGCAGCTCGCCCGCTTCGAACATCTCCGTGACGATATCGCAACCACCAACCAGCTCGCCGCTGACCCAGAGCTGAGGAAAAGTGGGCCAGTCCGCATAACCCGGCAACGCGGCGCGGATCTCGGGGTTGGACAGGATATCGACGTAGGCAAAGCGCTCGCCGCACTGAATCAGGCACTGCACCGTCTGCGCAGAAAACCCGCACTGCGGCATCTGCGGCGATCCCTTCATGTACAGCAGGATCGGGTTTTCTGCGATCTGGCTCTTGATGTGCTCAAGGACGTCGTCACTCATTCGGTGGCCTCGCTCAGTCCGTCAGCTGACGGGATTGGGGTGGGTTGAAGTGAAAATCATCAATCTACGCGCATTAGTTTACCGCGAAGGCCGGGTAGCGCGACCAGCGGTCGTCGACAGGCACTGTACCGGACCGCACAATCACCCGATGAGCAGCCAGGACTACGAGGCCCTCTGGGCCCGCTTCGATACACCGATCGACCGCCGCGGTACCGCGAGCACCAAGTGGGACAAGTATCAGGCGCAGCCCGGGGTGCTGCCGTTCTGGGTTGCCGACATGGATCTGCCGACCCCGGACTTCGTCCTTGACGCGGTTCGCGAGCGCCTCGAGCATCCGGTGCTCGGCTACACCAATGTGCCCGCCACCCTGATCGAGTCGTTCTGCGGCTGGCTGGCCCGGCGTTATGAGTGGCAGGTCGACCCGGAATGGCTGGTGTGGATCTCCGGCGTAGTGCCCGGGCTCGAGGTCGCCGCGCGTGCGGTCGGTACGCCCGGTACGCCCCTGTTCATCCCCTGCCCCGTGTACTACCCGTTCCTGAAGGTGGCCCGGCACAGCGGACGACGCGAGGTCCGCACCCCCCTGCACCGCGTGCGCGGGGCGGACATCGATCGCTGGGAGATGGATTTCGAGGCCATGCGCACGCTGGTGCGGACTCATCCCACAGCCACGGCGCGGGCACTGCTGCTGTGTAACCCGCAGAACCCGACCGGCAGACGCTACCGCCGCGACGAGCTGGCGCGGCTGGCCGATCTCGCGATCGAGGAAAACCTGGTGGTCATCAGCGACGACATCCACTGCGAGCTGCTCCTCGACGACGGGCCGCACACGCCGCTGGCGAGCCTGAACGATGCCATCGCCGCCCGCACCATCAGCCTCTTTGCCCCCGGCAAAACCTACAATCTGCCGGGCTTGAGCAGCGCCGTAGCGGTGATTCCCGACGCGCAGCTGCGGGCACGGTTTCAGGCTGCACGCGCCGGCATGGTCGGCAGCCCGGGGCCGCTTGCGTATGCGGCGGCAGAGGCCGCCTACGGTGCTGACGACCACTGGCTCGAAGGTCTGCGCGCCTACCTGCGGCGCAACCGGGATGCCGTTGCCGCCGTCGTCGGCGACCGCGCGGCGCCGGTGGAAGCCACCTACCTCACCTGGATCGACGTTTCCGATCTCGGCTTGAACCAGCCCGCCAGCTTCTTCGAAGACCACGGGCTCGGGCTCAATGACGGTTCCGCGTTCGGCGGCGCCGGCTTCGTCCGTTTCAACTTCGGCTGCAGCTCCGGGCAGCTCGAAACCGGGCTCGAGCGGCTGCGCACAGCGCTTGCAGAGGCACCTCCGCGGGAGTAATCTGGCGCGTTTTCCGGAGGGCTCGTAGACGATGTCTCAGCTCATGGATACCTACGCACGCTTGCCCGTGGCCTTCGTCCGCGGCAGCGGCGCCTACCTGGAAGACGACGCCGGCAAGCGCTACCTCGATGGCCTGACCGGCATCGCCGTGTGCGGCCTCGGACACGCGCACCCGCATATCGCTGACGCCCTGGCGCGGCAGTCGACCACCCTGCTGCATACCTCCAACCTGTACCGGATCCCGGAACAGGAACGGCTCGCCGAGCGGCTCTGCTCGGTTGCGGGCATGGAGCGCGCGTTTCTGTGCAACTCCGGAGCCGAAGCCAACGAGGCTGCAATTAAGCTGGCCCGGCTGTACGGCAACCGCAAGTCAGCCGGCCGCAATCAGATCATCGTCATGGAAGGCAGCTTCCACGGCCGCACCATGGCAACGCTGACCGCAACCGGCAACCGCAAGGTGCAGGCCGGTTTCGAACCGCTGCTCCCGGGCTTTGTCCGGGCGCCCTTTGACGACCTGGCGGCCGTCGAGCACATCGGTAACAACAATGCGGACGTCGCTGCGATCCTGGTCGAACCGATCCAGGGTGAGGGCGGTATCGTGGTACCGGAGCAGGGCTACCTCGAGGGGTTGCGCGCGCTGTGCGACCGCTTTGGCTGGCTGCTCATGCTCGATGAGGTCCAGAGCGGCAACGGTCGGACCGGCCGCTTTTTCGCCTACCAGCACACGGCCATCCAGCCCGACGTGGTCACCACGGCCAAAGGGCTGGGCAACGGCATGCCGATCGGCGCCTGCCTGGCCCGCGGCGATGCCGCGGCGGTGCTGACGCCAGGCACGCACGGCTCCACCTTCGGTGGCAACCCGCTCGCCTGCGCAGCGGCCAACGCCGTTCTCGACGTGCTTGAGGGCGACGGCCTGCTCGAGCGCGCTGCAGCCCTCGGCGAGCGGATCCAGGCGCGCCTGCGCGAAGCGCTGTCCGGCCACAACGCCGTGGTCGCCATCCGCGGTGCCGGGCTCATGATCGGCGTGGAAATGAAGTCCCCCTGTCCGGAGCTGGTCGCGGCGGCGCTGGAACACGGGCTGCTGCTGAACGTGACCGCGGGCAACGTCATCCGCCTGCTGCCGCCGCTGATCCTGAGCGACGAGGAGGCCGACGCCCTCGCCGACCAGGTCAGCCACCTCGTGCAGGAGTACAGCTGACATGGCCAGCCCCTCCCCACTGCCCCTCGGTCCTTCGGGTTCCGCGGCAAAGCAGGATTTCCTGACCCTGCTGGACCTCGACCCCGGCACGCTGAAAGGCATCGTTGCCGACGCCATCGAGCTGCGTAAGGACTACGAAAGAGGCCTCCGCGAGACACCGCTGACCGGCTTCACCGCCGGGCTCATCCTGGAGCTCAACTCGACCCGTACGCGGGTCGGTTTCGAAGCCGGCATGCAGCAGCTCGGCGGGCACTGTCTGGTCATCGACGCCAAGAACTCCCAGCTCGGGCGCGGCGAACCCATTGCCGATACGGCACGGGTGCTCGCAGAGATGCTGGACGTCATCATCATCCGGGCCTTGGACCAGGATAAGGTGGCGGAACTCGCCCGCTGGGCCAGCGTTCCGGTGATCAACGCCATGACCGCGGACTATCATCCGCTGCAGCTGCTGGCCGACGTACAGACCTTCGAAGAACTTCGCGGGCCGATCGACGGCCGCCGGGTCGCCTTTGTCGGCGACGGCTACAACATGTGCAATTCCTACATCAACGCCGCACGGCAGTGGGGGTTCGAGCTGCGCATCGCCTGTCCGGAAGGGTACCGGCCGCCCGCAGAACTGCTGGCCAGCACGGACCACGCCAGCTGTGTTGCGACGCCAGCAGAGGCCGTTGCCGATGCCGATCTGGTCGTGACCGACGTCTGGTCGAGCATGGGCCATGAAGCCGATGCGGAAGCCCGGCGCCGGGCATTCGACGGGTATCAGGTCGATGCGGCGCTGCTCGATCAGGCCAGTCGGGACGTGCTGTTCATGCACTGTCTGCCCGCGCATGGGGGGGAAGAGATCAGTCCAACCCTGCTCGAGGACCCGCGGTCCGTTGTGTGGCGTGAGGCCGGGAACCGCATGCACTCGCAGAAAGCGCTGCTGAAGTATCTCCTGCTCGGCGGCTGACGTGGGGGCATGCGCCAACCCACGCTTTCGCGGCTGACGATCCGCTAGAGGCGCAGCTCTTCGAGCAGCAGCGGGCGATCGACCTCATAGCCCTGCACAAAATCGACGCCAATATCCCGCAGGTACTCAAAGACCGACTGGTTCTCGACGAACTCGGCGATGGTCTTCTTGCCCATGTGGTGCGCAATCTCGTTGATTGAGCGGACGATCGCCTGATCCCCGGGATTGTCGACAATTCCCTTGACGAACACGCCGTCGATCTTGACGTAGTCCACCGGCAGATGCCGCAGGTAGGAGTAGGACGACAGGCCGGTGCCGAAGTCATCGAGGGAGAACCGGCAGCCGATGATCTTCATGCGGTTCATGAAGTCGATCGCGTTCTCGAGGTTGGCAATTGCTGCGGTCTCCGTGATCTCGAAGCAGACCTTGCCGGTCGGCGCCTGAGTCTTTGAGAACTGCTCGAGCACAAAGTCCGGGAACGTTTCGTCGTTGACGGAGTGACCGGAGACGTTGATCGAAAAGCCGGCCGAGTGATCGAGCCGGCTGCGGTTGTCGGCCATCCATTGCAGCACGCGTTCGATCACCCAGCGATCCACCAGGGTCATCCGGTTGTAGGTCTCCGCGGCGAGGATGAAATCCGTCGGTGGCATGATATCGCCGAGCTCATCGCGCATGGTGAGCAGGATCTCGTAGTGATCGAGCGCATCCGGGTCCGCAACCGGCGCGATGCGCTGGCAGTTCAGCACAAACCGGTCGTCGTCGAGCGCCTTGTCGAGCTGCGAAACCCACTCCATGATGCCGTGGCGCTGCATCATGCGCGCATCGCCGAGCTCGTACTCCTGCAGCCGATTACGGCCCGCGTCTTTCGCGGAGTAGCAGGCTTCGTCCGCATGCCGCATGGCCGTATCCACGTTTTCCGTGGTGGCATCGAGAAACACCAGGCCCATGCTCGCCGAGAGGTTGAAGGTGCGGCCATCCCATTCGAAGCGCTGATCACGGACTGCCTGCAGCAGCCCTTCGCTTTGTTCCCGCGCAGCCTGGGTTTCAACTTCTTTCAGCAGCACGCCGAACTCGTCGCCGCCGAGTCGGGCAAGGGTCGCGTTGTCGTGTCCCTGCAGCGCCCGGGCCAGCGTGTCACCGATCTGCTTGAGGAGCTCATCCCCAGCCTTGTGACCACTGGTGTTGTTGACGATCTTGAACTGGTCAAGATCGACGTACAGCAGCGCATGCTGTACTTCGTGGGTTCGGGATTCCTTCAGCGACTGCTCAACCAGGCGCTCGAACTCGCGCCGGTTCACCAGCTGCGTCAGCTCATCATGGCTCGACTGGTAGGCGAGACGGCTGTGCATGTTCTCGAGCATCCGCTGCGATGCCCGCTCCATCAGCGGCAGGTCGTAGTCATCGAGCAGGGTGATCTGGCCCTCGTGCAGGCCATCGGCCATCTCTTTGAGCGACAGCTCGCGGGCTTTGATGCCTTTACGGTTGACCAGCACGAAGGCGCTCTGCTCGTCGCCGACGAAGGCCACCGACAGTATCAGCGGGCGGCCGCGCGCATCAGACGTTGCAAGCCACTCACCGACCTGGATGCGACGCGCACGGCGGACCGCGCTGTCCCAGGACTCGCGAACTCGGCTGTCCTGCGTTTCGATATCCGGATCAACTTCAGGCAGCAGGCCTTCGAGGCCCAGCAGGTTGGCGGCCTGCCCTTCCTCGAGGGGCTGCGACTGCACCGGCGCCTTACGGCCCGTGGTATCCCCTACCAGCGCTGCCGACAGCTTCATAATGAGCGGCGTGCGCTTGCTCGGATCGAAGGAGATGCTGTTCAGTCCATCGACGATCCGGCGCAGCAACGCATCCGGCGCGACGAACGCCGGATCACTCTCTTTGACCTTGCCGCTCAGCTGGTCGTTGAGCTGCTTGACCACGCCGAGGGTATCACGCCACTCGTTGCTGTCCGGGCCATGACGCAGATGGGTATGCACCAGCAGGTTGCGCCAGCCGGGGTTGAGCAGCTGGGCGACGAGATCGGGTACCTGCTGGCCTTCCATGTGGTCAGCCACGGCCTCGACCACGTGTCGACGTGCGCGCGCCAGTTTCTGCTGACCTTCGCTGGCACGGACCGTACGTTCGATGTTGCCGCGGTAGGTACGGGTCTGCCGGTCGATCAGCGGATTAAGCTCGTCGACCACCTCATCGAAGACCTCGGGGTTCGAGTCGTACTCGCTGACGACCTTCTGCAGCAGTTCGTCCACCCGCGCGCCAACTTCGCGGTCGATGCCATCGCGGACGTCGCGCGAGTTACCAAGCCGCGCCAGCTGGTTGAGCATACGCACGGCGCCATGCGGTGCCTGCGGATCGTACGCCAGGAAATTGGGATCACGGGTAGCGAGCTTGTGCAGCGTGATCTCCAGGCGCTTGACCCACTCGCGGATCCCCTCGGTTAACAGGCGGTCGGACTCGATCGACTCGACCAGGTTGTCCATGACGTCAAGCGTGTCGAAATCATCTTCGGAGAACGCTTTGCTGTTGCCGTGCTGCTGTCGCAGCACCTGCATGAGCCGCGGCTTCAGGCGCTCATCGGTCAGCGACGCATCACCGAGCTCCGACTCGATGTGTGCCAGCGCGGTCAGAATCTCCCGGGAGTTGAACAGCTCGTTCGGCGCTGCATCGGGGCGCGCCAGCATCTCTTCCCGGGGCTGCCCCATAAGCTGACGGGCGGTGCGACCAACATTGAGCAGGCTGCGCGCCGTACCGTAAACCTGATCGCCACCGGCGGCCTCAACGAAGGGGTTGTAGTCCACCCGCTGGCTGCCGACGCCGTCAGCGGCCATGGCGGCTTCGCGCGTCGGCGCATCCATCTTCGCGTAAGCGGCGCTGTCGACCTTGACCCCGGACGCGGTGCGCCGGATGCGCCCGCGGGCCAGGTTGTCCCGCAGCTCGTCGAGCGGCGGGAACGCCCGGCTGTCCTCGAGCAGCTGATTTAACGCTGCGTAAAGATTGCCGAGCGACTTGTACAGCGTTTCGCTGAAGCAGTCGTAGAGGTCATCGCGCACCTGTCGCCGGAACGCGAGCGGCGCGATGGTGTCGTCAAAGGCCCAGGTCAGCACTGCCGGGCCAACAGGAATGACGTCCTTATGGCTCCAGGGCTTGGCTATGAGCCCAAGCTGCGCGCGTAGATCAAACAGCGGTTCCTCAAAGCGGTTTTCCGCTTTCGAAATGACTTCGGCAACGCCGAGCCAGGCTTCGAAGTCTTCGGTATCGACCAGCTCGAGCTTGGTCGGGCTGCCCCCTTCGCGCCGGCGTCGACGCTCCATGACCGTATCCAGATCCGAAACGCTGCGAATCTGCTCGAGAACCCGGCGGGTGAAATCCGCCCGAACCTCCGTCTCCGACTTCTCGAGCGAGTCCAGGCCCTCGAAGTACAGGGTTTGAGCCGCGTTTGTGCCCGCATCACGGGCGTTGGTCAGCAGGCGCTCCTGGGTCGTTGCGAGCAGCTGATTACAGAACCGCCCGAGCGCCCGCTCGGTGACCGTCAGCATCCGCTCGCGTATCGCCCGAGCCTGTTCCTCGGTCAGGCGGCGGTCGCGCAGGGCGTGCTCGTCGGGCTTGCCGGATCGCTGCTTGGCCGCCGGTTGCCTGGCCGTGCCCGCGCGGGCTGCCGGCCGCGGTTTGGCGGCGCTGCCAGCCGGTGCCGGAGGTTGCTTGTGCGCCGGGGCAGCAGCGGCCGCGCTGTCGGCGGCTGCAGCGTCATCGCTCTTCGTCGTCGCGTCCGGGCGATCCCGGTTGGTAAAGCCAGGCGCGCCCGGTGGCGTCGCCTCGTAGAGTTCGATCTCGTCGATCTCGTCGTCTTCGCTGCCGGGTTCCGGTGCCGCGTAGCCGGCAGCAACGGTGAAACTGCGCAGCGCATCGTAGGCGGTGTCCGGCATGCCGCCGTCGAACTGCACGCCGAGCGCAGTGCCCTCGTTAAGAAAGCGAACTATCTTCGGCTGGGTACGAAAGTGTTTCTGTCCGTCTGGTGAGGCAACGGAGAAATGCAGAGCAATCGCGGTGCCGGACGGCGTTGATTCGGCGTCGAAGCGTTGTCCGCTACTACCGGCAAGCAGCATGCCGTCTTCACAGAAATCGCGCACATGACAGAGCCAGGACCGTCCTTCCGGAGGGTGTACCAGGGCACTGAGAGATATGGGTTGACGATGAAAGCGCCGACGTTCCAACGCGGCAGCATCCTTTCTGCGATGGCCTTGGAAACATACCCGATTCGGGGCACCCGCGCACTACGGCGACGCCGCAGCACGCGGTCCTCGAGCGATTGATCGTCAGACTCTGACCGGCGTCACACTCCTGCTGCCGAACCGGCCTCAGAGACCGCTGCGTGCACGCTGCACGGCTGTTGCCCAGCGCTCGAGCTCCGCGGCGCGTTGGGCGGTACTCATCGATGGTTCAAAACGCGTTTCCTGCTGCCACATCTCTCGCGCTGCATCGAGATTTGAGAACAGTCCCTGCCCAACGGCGGCCAGCATCGCGGCGCCAAGCGCCGTCGTTTCGATCATCTTCGGGCGCACGACCGGCAAGCCGGTCAATTCTGCGAGCTGCTGACAGAACCAATCGTTGACCACCATGCCACCATCGACCCGCAGCTGCGCAAGCGGCGCGCCGTCCGCAGCCATCGCGCCGGTCAGGTCGGCGGCCTGAAACGCCACCGCTTTGAGCGTTGCCGTGACCAGCTGATCGGCCGTCGTGTCGAGGGTCAGTCCGGCGATCAGCCCCCGTGCATCGGGATCCCAGTACGGCGCGCCAAGGCCGGTGAAGGCCGGCACCACGACCACGCCGCCAGTGTCGCCGCTGGTGCGCAGCGCTGCCGCTTCGGTGTCGCCAGCATCGGCAATCAGCCCGAGCTTGTCGCGCAGCCATTTCACCGCAACGCCCGCAACGAATACGCTGCCTTCGAGGGCGAAGGTCGGCTCGCCGTCGAGCTGATAGGCAAGCGTCGCCAAGAGGCCCTGCTGCGATGGCTGAAAGGTCCCCCCGAGGTTGGTGAGGGCAAAGCAGCCGGTGCCGAACGTGCACTTGCTCATGCCCGGCTCGAGGCAGGCCTGGCCGATGAGCGCGGCATGCTGATCCCCGGCCACGCCACGAATGGGAATCGGTGCGCCGAACCACTCGGGATCGGCAACGCCGAAGTCAGCAGCGCAATCGAGCACTTCAGGCAACAGCGACTCCGGTACGTCGAGCAGCGCGCAGAGCTCAGGATCCCAGTGCTGCGCCACCGGGTTGTAGAGCAGCGTACGGGAGGCGTTGGTCGCATCGGTGACAAAGCACTCGCCTTTGGTCAGCCGGTCGATCAGAAAGGTATCGACGGTGCCGGCCCGCAGCTCGCCGCGTGCCGCGCGGGCGCGCGCCTGCGGTACGGTCTCGAGCAGCCAGCGCAGCTTGGTGCCAGAGAAATACGGATCGAAGCGCAGCCCGGTCCGCTCCGCCAGCATGGGCTCATGGCCGCCCGCCTTCAGGTCGGCGCAGAACGTAGCGGTGCGGCGATCCTGCCAGACGATAGCGGGGTGCAGGGCTTGTCGTGTGGCGGCATCCCAGAGCAGGGTCGTCTCGCGCTGATTGGTGATGCCGATCGCGGCGATGCGCTCGGGCGCAACCGCTGCACGGCTGATGGCCGCCCGCCCCGCCGCCAGCGTGGTCGCCCACAACACCTCGGGATCCTGCTCAACCCAGCCGTCCTCCGGAAAGGTCATGTCGAAGTCCTGCTGGCCGAGCCCCAGCAGTTGGCCCTGTGCGTCGAACAGCAGGGCCCGGGAGCTCGATGTACCCTGATCGAGCGCCAGAATCAGGTCCTGTTCCCGTACGCCCGCCGCTGTGCCCTGCGCCATCTTGCCTCCCGCTCCATGAATGTCTGTCCCGGAGTTATACACAACATTGTCCGGCGGTTTCCCCACCTAAGCCCTGTCCGACCCTTTTCCACAGGGGCTGCACAGCCTTGGCCGCGCGATTTCCCAGGCTTTGGCTCTTGCAAGGACCGGCGACGGGCAGTAACGTTGCCTCCCTTCGGCGAAAACCCAACATCTAGGGGTCAACAAAGCGCGGATACACCATATCCAGTGTCTATCCAAAGCCTTTAGGCCGAAGAATTATGAAAGAAAACGGACAGAACGTAAGTTAGAAGACCCCTGAGGGAGGGCGTTCAGGGGGCTTGGAACCACAGCTTGGGACCACTTACTTCTTAGGACCACCTATAGAAGCCCGCTTTCGGCACCAGATCCAGCCCTGCACCGGTACGGGGCGAGAGCGAAGGGCCGAGAGTGAAGGGCCGAAGCACCCGGGACGACGGGTCTACGCGGGAAACGCGTGGGAGGTGCGCGGGAAGAGCGCGGGAAGAGCGCGGGATTATTGCAGTCGTTCCGCGGGACCAGCCGCAGGGGTCGCAGAACACGTACCGGTAATGCAGAGCTAGAACACCGACCTAGAACACCCACCTGGAACACAGACCTTCGGCACGCCAGGCGTGCTGGTCCGAACCAGCAGAGAACAGGACACTCGATGCAATCAGATACTTTTTCGGACGGCCATACCGATCAGCGCGCCGGCGGCCAGAGTGCGGCGCAGGCGGCCGGTGACTTCCACGCGGCCGAGCCTGCCCCGGTGGCCGCAGTTTCGGCTGCGCTGACCGCAACCGCGCCGGGCCATCTCAAGGTCATCAAGCGCAACGGGACCGTGGTCAGCTATACGCCGGACAAGATTGCCGTTGCACTGACCAAGGCCTTCCTTGCCGTAGAAGGCGGCACCGCTGCTGCGTCAACCCGGATTCGTGAGCTGGTTGCCACGCTGACCGAGCAGATCACCAGCACCTTCAGCCGTCGTCTGCCGACCGGCGGCACCGTCCACATCGAGGACATCCAGGATCAGGTCGAGCTGGCGCTGATGCGCTCCGGCGAGCAGAAGGTTGCCCGTAGCTACGTGCTCTACCGGGAAGAACGGGCGCGGCTGCGTGAACAGACGCAGCAGCCGGCCAATGCACCGTCCTTCGAGGTCGTCGATGCTGGCGGGCAACGCCGCCCGCTGGACGTTGCGCGCCTGCGGCAGCTGGTCATCGACGCAGCCGCGGAGCTGAGCGACGTCGACCCGGAGCGCATCATCGAAGCTGCGCTCAACAGCATGTACGACGGCATCAGCGAAAAAGATGTCGCAACGTCGCTGATGATCACGGCACGCACGCTGATCGAAGAAGAACCGAACTACAGCCAGGTGACGGCACGGCTGCTGCTCGACGAGCTGCGGACCGAAGCCCTCAAGTTCCTCGGCCTGCGGCCGGAAACCGGCCATCGCGCGTCCCAGGGCGACATGGCATTCGTCTACCCGCAGGCACTTGCGGCGTTCATTCGCCGGGGGATCGAGCTCGAGCTGCTGGATCCGGCGCTCGGCGACTACGACCTTGCAGCGCTGGGCGCGGCGCTCAAGCCGGAGCGTGACCTGCAGTTCGGTTATCTCGGGCTGCAGACCCTCTACGACCGCTATTTCATCCACAGCGATGAAGAGCGCTTCGAGCTGCCGCAGGTGTTTTTCATGCGCGTCGCCATGGGCCTCGCTGCCCGCGAAGAGCAGCCGGTGGAGCGGGCGATCGAGTTCTACGACCTTCTCTCATCCTTCGACTATATGAGCTCGACGCCGACGCTGTTCAACTCCGGCACCCTGCGCCCGCAGCTGTCGAGCTGTTTCCTGACCACCGTGCCGGACGATCTGGACGGCATTTACAGCGCCATCCGCGACAACGCCATGCTCAGCAAGTGGGCCGGCGGCCTCGGCAACGACTGGACGCCGGTGCGTGCTCTCGGGTCCTACATCAAGGGTACCAACGGCAAGTCGCAGGGCGTCGTGCCGTTTCTCAAGGTGGTCAACGACACCGCCGTGGCGGTGAACCAGGGCGGCAAGCGCAAGGGCGCCGTCTGCTCCTATCTGGAAACCTGGCACCTTGACATCGAGGAGTTCCTCGAGCTGCGCAAGAACACCGGCGACGACCGGCGCCGCACCCATGACATGAACACCGCGAACTGGATACCGGACCTGTTCATGAAGCGGGTGACCAGCAACGAATCCTGGACGCTGTTTTCGCCGAGCGACTGCGGCGACCTGCACGACCTCTACGGGCGGGCATTCGAACAGCGCTACCTGCAATACGAAGCCATGACCGAGACCGGCGAGCTGAAGCTCTACAAGCGCGTTCAGGCAATGGATCTGTGGCGCAAGATGCTGTCCATGCTGTTCGAGACCGGGCACCCCTGGGTGACCTTCAAGGATGCCTGCAACCTGCGGTCGCCGCAGCAACACGTCGGCGTCGTGCACTCCTCCAACCTGTGCACGGAGATCACGCTGAACACGTCCAAGGACGAAATTGCGGTCTGCAACCTGGGCTCCATCAACCTGGCGCAGCACATCGAAGACGGCGTGCTGAACACCAAGAAGCTGAAGAAGACCGTACGGACCGCCGTGCGCATGCTCGACAACGTCATCGACATCAACTACTACTCGGTGCCGCAGGCGAAGAACTCGAACATGAAGCACCGGCCGGTCGGCCTCGGCATCATGGGCTTTCAGGATGCGCTGTATAAGCTGCGCGTGCCCTACGCCTCAGAAGCCGCGGTGGCATTTGCGGATCGCTCCATGGAGGTCATCAGCTACTACGCGATCGACGCCTCCAGCCGGTTGGCAAAGGAACGTGGCAGCTACCAGTCCTTCGACGGCTCGCTGTGGAGCCGCGGCATCCTGCCGCTCGATTCGCTGAAGAACATGCAGGACGAGCGTGGTGCGGAGTACCTGGACGTCAACCTCGATTCGACGCTCGACTGGGACAAGCTGCGCAGCAAGGTCGTGGCCAACGGCATGCGTAACTCGAACGTCATGGCGATCGCACCGACCGCCACCATCGCCAACATTACCGGCGTGTCGCAGTCCATCGAGCCGACGTTCCAGAACCTGTACGTCAAGTCCAACCTGTCCGGGGAGTTCACGGTTGTGAACCCCTACATGGTGCGCGATCTGAAAAGCGTGGGACTGTGGGACAAGGTCATGGTCAACGACCTCAAGTACTACGACGGCAGCCTGGCCGCCATCGACCGCGTGCCCGCCGATCTGAAAGCGCTGTATGCCACCGCGTTCGAGGTCGAGCCCCGCTGGCTCGTGGACGCGGCGAGCCGGCGACAGAAGTGGATCGATCAGGCCCAGTCGCTGAACCTGTACCTGGCCGGCGCATCGGGCAAGAAACTCGATATCACCTACCGCATGGCCTGGCTGCGCGGGCTGAAGACGACCTACTACCTCCGTGCTCTGTCGGCCACGAGCACCGAGAAGTCAACGCTCGACCGGAGCCGTTTGAATGCCGTCTCCGCCGCCACCGCAGGGGAAGCCGCGGCAGCGCCGGCCGCTGCGCCAGCACCGGCACCACAAATGACCCTGGACGCCGCCGAACCCGCGGCGGTTCCGAACGCCTGTTCATTGGATGACCCGACCTGCGAGGCGTGCCAGTAAGCGCACGCAAGACTCGCGGTTCGAAGCAGATTTGAAGGAGAAAAGACATGCTGAGTTGGGATGACTATCAGGACGATGGGCAGAACGCGGGCGCCAGCGCACCGCTTGCCGCCCCCAGCACACACAACGATGCCGCCAGCATTGACGCGCTGATCGCGCTGGATGATTCGCTGGACGACGATATCCACGTGACCGAGGCGCTGACAGCAGAGCCGGCGATTGCAGCACCAGCAGAACCGCTGCTGGAGCCCAAAGGACCGGAACCGCTGGCCGTACAGCCGCTGCAGGCCGAACCTGTTCAGTCCGAACCTGGTCAGGCCGAACCGTCCCGGTCAGCGCCGGCCGCTGCTGCACCGGAGGCACCGACCGCTGCCGGCGTCGCTGTGCTGACCGGCGAGACCAGCACCGAGCGGGTAACGGTCGATCAGAAAGCTATGATCAACTGCCGGGCGGACCTGAACCAGCTGGTGCCCTTCAAGTACGACTGGGCCTGGCAGAAGTACCTGGATGGCTGCGCCAACCACTGGATGCCGCAGGAAGTGAACATGAACGCGGACATCGCGCTGTGGAAGTCAGAGGATGGTCTGACCGCCGATGAGCGGGTCGTCATCAAGCGCAGCCTGGGCTTCTTCTCGACGGCAGACTCGCTGGTTGCCAACAACCTCGTGCTGTCCGTATACCGGCTGATCACCAACCCGGAATGCCGTCAGTACCTGCTCCGGCAGGCGTTCGAAGAAGCCATTCACACACACGCCTACCAGTACTGCATCGAATCGCTGGGCATGGATGAAGGCGAAATCTTCAACATGTATCACGAGGTCCCGGCGGTCGCCGACAAGGCAACCTGGGCCATCAAGTACACGCGTGAGCTGGCGGACCCGAACTTCCAGACCGGTACCGATGCAACGGACAAGACCCTGTTGCGCAACCTGATCGCCTACTACTGCGTGCTGGAGGGCATCTTCTTCTACTGTGGCTTCACCCAGATACTGTCCATGGGTCGCTGCAACAAGATGACGGGGACCTCGGAGCAGTTCCAGTACATTCTCCGCGACGAGTCCATGCACGTGAACTTCGGCATCGACGTGATCAATCAGATCAAGCTCGAGAACCCGCACCTGTGGGACGAAGAGATGCAGCAGCAGGCCCGCGACATGATCCTCGAAGGCATGGAGCTGGAAATCGCCTATGCCAAAGACACCATGCCGCGCGGTATCCTGGGCATGAACGCGGCATCGATGGCCGACTACCTGAGGTTCATCGCCAACCGCCGGCTGGCACAGATCGGCCTCGCGGAAGCACATCCGGGCGTGAAGAATCCCTTCCCCTGGATGTCGGAAATGATGGACCTCAAGAAAGAGAAGAACTTCTTCGAGACCCGGGTCACCGACTATCAGGTCGGCGCCCTGAGCTGGGAGTAACGGAAGCAACCACCGAACGGGGGTACCACCAGTGACACGGCTTGCCGCGACCGCTTCAACGCTGATCTGGTTGATGCTGGCCGGGGCAAGCCCGCAGGCTGCGGCAGTCCCCGCACCGCAGCCTGCAATCGCTGCTGCTGCGTCCGCTGCAGCAGCGCCAGACCCCGCAGCAAGCCCATCACCCGAACCGGCAGCCGCCCCACCGGCCAGCGCGGTTCCCGTCATACCCCGCGACGAGCCGTACCGCTATCAGGTGTCAGGCCTCGAGCAGCCCGCCCGCATCAGGGTGGATACGTGGGGGGTACCGCACATCGAAGCCCAGACGCACTACGACGCCTTCTTCGTCCAGGGCTTCAATGCCGCACGCGACCGCCTGTGGCAGATCGATCTCTGGCGCCGGCGCGGCCTGGGGGAGCTCAGCACCGTCTTCGGTCCTGACTATCTGGCGCAGGATCGCGCAGCGCGGCTGTTCCTGTACCGCGGCGACATGTATCGGGAATGGCTCGCCTATGGTTCGGACGCCAAAGCCATCGCCAGCGCCTTCACCGCCGGCATCAACGCCTACATCGCGCTGACGGAAGCCGATCCGGGCCTGCTACCCCCGGAATTCGGCCTGCTCGGCTACCGACCAGCGCGCTGGTCGGCGAGCGATACGGTGCGGATCCGCAGCCATGGGCTGTGGCGCAACGTGGTCAGAGAGGTCCGCCGGGCCAGGATCTGGTGTGAGCTCGGCGAAGATGCGACACGGGTCTGGAAGGTCCTCGAACCCACCTGGCGAACACGAGTGCCGCCAGGGCTGGACCCCTGCGACATTCCAGAAGACGTGCTGGAAACTTACCTGCTGGCGAAAGCCCCGGTAGCGCTCTCGGCCGAGCCCAGGCTGCCGTCGCAGAGTGCTCGCCAGCGCCTCAAGCAGGCAGCCCAAAGCAACATTCAACTCGGCAGCAACAACTGGGCCGTAGCGCCTGAACGGTCAAGCACCGGGCGGCCGGTCCTGGCGGACGACCCGCACAGGGGCTATGCCGTCCCATCGCTGCGCTACATCGCCCACTTGAAAGCCCCGGGGCTCGACGTCATCGGCGCGGGGGAGCCGGCACTGCCCGGCATCTCCATCGGCCACAACGAGCGCATCGGCTTCGGGCTGACCATCTTCCCCATCGATCAGGAAGACCTGTACGTCTACGTGAAGCAGCGCGGCGGCTACTACTACCAGGGACAGGCGGAGCGGTTAACGCTGGTGGAGGAGACCCTGACGCTGCCCGATGGCAGCGAAGAGACGCTGACCCTGCGCTTTACCCGTCACGGCCCCGTGGTCCATGAGAGCGACAAGTTTCTCTTCGCCGTTCGCGCCGCCTGGCTCGAGCCGGGCATGGCGCCTTACTTCGGCAGTATCGAGTACATGCGGGCGCAGAACTGGCGCACCTTCGTTGCTGCATTGAATCGCTGGGGTGCGCCCTCAGAGAACCAGGTGTACGCAGATATCGACGGGAACATCGGCTACAAGCCGGCAGGATTGTTTCCACGCCGCTCCGGATGGGACGGACTGCTGCCGGTACCGGGTGACGGTCGCTATGAGTGGGACGGTTTCTTCGACATGGACGTACTCCCCGAGGAATACAACCCGGAGCGTGGCTTCGTCAGCTCCGCCAATGGCATGAACCTGCCACCAGACTACGATATCGAACGTTTTCCGCTTGGCTTCGAATGGGCCGCACCCTGGCGCCAGGGCCGCTTGCGTGAAGCGTTGAGCCAGCAGTCCAAACATGGTCTGGAAGCCGCTGCGGCACTGCAGTGGGACTATCGATCACTTTATGCGCTACGTCTTCTTGAAGCGCTGCGAAACCGGTTCCCTGATGTCGATCAACCGGCAGTGATCGAAGCTTCGACCGAACCCAGCCCTAACGAAGCCAGCACCAGTAGCTCGAGCGACGGCGCTGCAAACGCATCTGCGAGTGCAAGCGAAGCTGAAAGCAGCACCAGGACAGCGGCCGCAACGAGCGACACCAAACGAGCGCTTGATTTGCTACTGGCTTGGGATGCCGAGCTGGAAGTGGATTCCGCTGCGGCCGCACTCTATATGCTCTGGCTCTACGAACACCTGGACACCGCTGTCGCCCGCTGGCTGACCGGACTCGACGATCCGAGCCTGATTCAACCGCTCGATCGCTATACCTTGCTCGCCTTCCTCAGGGAACCGGAAGCGACCTCAGTGCTCGAAGAAACGCTCGCCGCGGCCTGGCAGACCGCAAGCAAACGCCTCGGCTCGGATTCCAAACAATGGCGCTGGGGGGATCTGCATCAGATCCGGTTCCAGCATCCGCTGCTCGCCGAACAGCAGCGGGCGCTGGAGGAGCCGAATGCGATGGCGTCGGCAGAAGTCTACGAACGCTTCGCCCTGCCATCCTATCCGCTTGGCGGCAACAGCCATACGACCAACCGTGCGAGTTTCTTCAACAACAGCTATGACGTCACCCTTGGTGCGTCGTTCCGCATGGTGCTGGATGTCGGCAACTGGGATGCTGCCACCATGACCAACGCGCCCGGCCAGTCCGGCGATCCGCGCTCTCCCTACTACGGCAACCTGCTGGAAGGCTGGGCGACGGAGCAGAGCTTTCCGTTGCTCTACAGCGATGACGCCGTGGCCGAACGCACAACGCTCACCATCGAGCTCACGCCGCAGCCCTGAACATCAGGCACGAGGGGAACAGACATGCAGGAAGGCAGGCTCAAGGGCAAGGTTGCCCTGATCACCGGTGGGGCCAGCGGCATCGGCCGGGCCTGCGCGCTGCGCTTCGCTGAGGAAGGCGCTGACATCGTCATCGCTGATCTGGATGCGGCGCGGGGCGGCGAGACCGCCCTGCACCTCAAGAGCAGCGTCAACGGCCGCGCCCTGTTCATCGAGGTCGATACCGGCAGCGAAGCGAGCATCGAAACCATGGCCGACCGCGCGATGGCCGAGTACGGCCGTATCGATATTGCCGTGGCGGCCGCCGGCATCTCCAACGCGCAGTACGTGAGCGGCGCTGCGCCGGCAAAATCGCAGAGCGATGACGACCAGCAGCTGCTGAACATGCCCTTGAGCGCCTGGCAGCGGGTGCTGGACATCAATCTGACCGGCCTCATGCTGACAGATCGAGCCGTCGCGCGGCGTATGGTTGCCGGCGGCCATCCGGGCGCCATCGTCAATCTGGCGTCTACCGCAGCGCGCGTTCCGCTGACCGGCGCTGGCGAATACAGCGTATCGAAAGCAGGCGTGGTTATGCTCACCCAAGTCCTGGCCATGGAGCTGCTGCCGCACAACATCCGGGTCAACGCGATCGGGCCCGGCTTCGTCGAAACCCCCATGACCGCAGCCATGAACGCCAACGATGAGGGCCGCGCCATGATGCTGGGCATGACCCCCATGGGCCGGCTCGGCACCGTCGACGAAATGGCCAACACCGCGCTGTACCTGGCGAGCGATGAGTCGAGCTACACCACCGGCGCCACGCTCTATCCCAACGGCGGAATGACGACCGGCTGATCTGCCGCGGTACCGCGGCCCCGACCCTAGACCACCCTCCGCGAGAATGCCGGTCCAGCCACCGGCCCAGCTGAAAAGGAGATCCCGGTCACAACCCATCCGCCAGTTCCTGAGACCCCGCGCACATTTGGCCGCCAACCCCAGAGCTGTGGGATAGGGGTGTCAGGCAGCCGCTGAGACCCTTCGTCGCCCAGCGTTCAGATCCAGAACGCAAGACTCAAGGAGCGAACGAAGTGGAAATGGAACACCGTTTCATTGGCAAACCCCAACCCAACCGATTCCTGTCGAGCGCGCTGCTGCTGGCACTGCTGACGGGCTGTGGGGGTGGCGGCGGCGGACTGCGGCCGGAGACCGACAACGCGCCCCCGGTGAGCACGGGCGTACTGCTCGATTCGCCAGTCGAAGGCGTGCGCTACGCAACGGCAACGCAGTCCGGCGTGACCAACAGCGCCGGCGAGTTCAGCTACCGTCCGGGCGAGACCGTCTCGTTCTCGCTCGGCGCGCTCGACCTCGGCCAGGCCGAAGGCCAGGCGGTCATCGACCTGTTTGAGCTCGGCGGGCTGTCCGAGAAGCCCAGCACCGGCGAAGCGTTCGGCGATCTGCTCTACTCGCAGACCAGCCAGCCGCCGCCGATCAGCCGCACGCTGAACCCGCCGTACTGCTGCAGAGCCTCGATCAGGACAACGACCCGGACAACGGCATCGTCGTTACCCCTGCGGTAGCGGACCTGATCGAACCGGCGGAACTGGATCTGGACAGCCGCTGGTGGGACTTTCCCAATGGCGGCAACCTGTTCGACGGACGCGGCCTCATCAGCCTGCTCACCCGGGCGGTAGACGCCGAGGTACTGCCACCACGGTTCGTGAAGCCAGCCGGCGCAGCCATGGCCCACCTGATGGACTCGGTAAACATCGACTTTCCGGTCTGGGTCGCCACGCGCTACGTGCGCGACACCAACAACGACGGCAACCCGGAGTTTGAACGCTTCCTGCGCTACGACGCCAACGGCAACGTCGACCTCGACCGCTACGACCAGGACGGCGATGGCATCATCGACCTGATCGCGACCTACACCTACGGCGACGATCCTGGCTGGAGCCGCTACGAGCAGGACAACGGCGCCGATGGTTCGCTGGATCGGGTGCGGACGCTGACCTACGACGACTACGGCAGGATCATCGAGGACACAACGCTGGACAACGGCACGCCAAGCAGCCGGCGGGCGATGACCTACGATGCCGAAGGACGCCTGCTGCGGCGCGAGATCGGCGTACTGCCGAATCCGCTGGTAGAAACCTGGCAGGTTGACGGGAACGGGCTGCGTTCCGTGTACGAAGTTGATCGGGACAGTGACGGCGTCTTCGACCAGCGCAGTATCCTGACCTACGACGGCGCGCAGCGCAGCGGCCTGTGGACCCTGCAGGAAGTCGACATTGGCATCGACGGAACCGTTGATCAGCGTATCGAACGTACCCACGACAGCCAGGGACGACTGACCAGCAAACGAACCGACACCGATCTCGATGGCGTGCCGGAATCCGCCGAAAGCTACACCTTCGGCGAATTCGGGCAGCTCCGCAGGGAGATCACGCGCAACGGCAATACCGCAATCACCGTCTGGACCCGGGACGAAGCCGGCCGCGAGCTGACCCAGGAAATCGACCGGGACGGCGACGGCAGCGCGGACTACCGGCAGGAGCGCAGCTACGATGCGGACGGCCGTGAAATCCTGCGCATCACCGACAACGACGGTGACGGTCAGATCGACCGGACCGATACCATTATCTACGATGAGGCCGGCAAAACCCTGCGGCGCGAGCGAGACTCCGACGCAGACGGTACTGCCGACCGCATCGAGAGCTACGTTTACGATGAGCTGGGGCGTCGAACAGAGCGGCTGATCGACGCCAACGCCGACGGCACCATCAACGAACGCAACGTGGATGCCGACTACGTCGATGCCGGGATTGCGAGCTACTTCTGACGCAGCCCGATGCGCCGGGCCGGTAGGGCGATCACGCCACCGCAGGGCTGCGGTGGCGTCTGGCGTTCAACCGCGGGTCCGCCGGCGCAGGTACACCTGCTCTAAGCGGCTGAAGATCGGGCCCAGCTGAACCGGCGGATCGAGCTCTCCGCCCTGCATCGCATCGGCGAAGTGCAGGGCCAGCAGCTGGCCATCGACGCGCACCACCGTCGCTTCGAGCTTCGCCAGGGAATCATCGAGCAGCAGCCGGGCCGTCAGCCGCGCGCGGGCGGAGACCTCGAGGTCCGGGACGCGCACCAGCATACCGGTCAGGCTCAGATCCACCGGGACCGCGTCGTAGATGACGCCCTGGTAGACGAGGGACACGGCGAAGGCATCGCGGAGATCCTGCAGCAACGGTCGGATCGGCACCCGGAATCCCGTCCGGGTCTCAACACTGCGCTGCTCGGCAAGAAAGCGCTCGATCGTCACCGCATCCCGGGGATCCAACGCAACGGCAGTCTTCCCGTCGGCACCAGCAACTTCGAACTGCACAACGTCTGCCCCCGCGGTGACGGTCAGATTGCCGATCGTGATCGAGGTCATTGAGCGCTTCCCTGGTGTCCTGTCGCCGAGTCGTCCTCAGGCAAAGCTTAGGCGGCGCCGACGCCGCAGGGTGAGACCTGGTGCTCCGTTAGGGGCTCAGACGGCGATCCCGAACATCAGACCCACCGCGCCGGTCAGCGCCATGGCGGCCGCACCCCAGAGCGTGACCCGGAGCACCGACGGCAGAACGCGCGTACCGCCAAGGACGGCTGAGGCAACGCCAATGCACATCAGCAGCAGGATCGCAGAAGCGACCAGCCACCAGCGCAGCTCGGGGCCGGACACAAACAAGCTCACAAGCAGCGGTGGCCACGCGCCGAGGCAGAAGCTCGCGCCGGACGACAGCGCCGCCAGCAGCGGCTGGGCGCGCAGCTGGGGGCTGATGCCAAGCTCGTCGCGGGCGTGCGCCCCAAGGTCGTCGTGCTCCATCAGCTGCTCGGCAACCTGCCGGGCGAGCGCCGGCGCCAGCCCGCGCTCCCGATAGATCTCCGTCAGCTCCTCAAGCTCTTCGGCGGGATCTGATTCGAGCGCTTGCCGCTCGCGGCGGAGATCCGCTCGCTCCGTATCCGCCTGCGAGCTGACGGAGACATACTCGCCAGCGGCCATGGACATGGCACCCGCCACAAGGCTGGCAACCCCGGCCAGCAACACGGTGTGGTTGTCGGTGCCGGCAGCGGCAACCCCGAACATGACGCTGGCCGTTGAGACGATGCCATCGTTGGCACCGAGCACGGCAGCACGAAGCCAGCCGGCGCGGTGGATGTAATGGTGTTCGGCGTGGGCCAAAAGTTGCACGAATCCAGTTAGGTAGCGCGCCGGGATGCCGCTCAGCGCGTAAGCAGTGCCTTCAGCGCTTCAACAAACGCGAGCGGCTGATCGAGAAACAGATGGTGCTGCGCGTCGGGCAGCAGCGTCACCGGCACCGGCTGCAGCGCGTCCGGCACCAGCGAGCGCATGTACTCGACGGAGCGCGCCGAGTAGAGGGCGCTGTCCGCGCCGAACATCATCTTCAGCGGCACCGTCAGGTTGCGGAACTCGTCGGGATCGCTGTCGAAGCCCTTCAGCGATGCCATCAGGTCGTCGTCGAACTTCCAGGCGTAGCCGCCGTCGATCGGCATCAGGGACTGTTTGGCGATGTACTGCAGCACGTACTCGTTGGCGCAGGGCTGCGGTGGCGCCAGCCGGAAGCGGGCCTCCCCGCTCGCACGGTCCGGATACAGCTGGCCGCTGCCACCGATCGGCGGGCGGTCCGGCTCTGGTTCGTCCGGGTGTCTGAGCCCCGAGTCGAGCAGCACCAGCCCGGCAAAACGCTCGGGCCAGCGGTTCACGGCCTTCAGGGCGACACGTCCGCCAAAGCTGTGGGCGACGATGACAACCCGCTCGTCGAAGCCGGCAGCATCGCAGACGGCTCTGACCTCCTCGGCATAGGTGTCGCCGGTGTACTCGTAGCGATAGTCCGAGTCGCCCATCCCGGTGAGGTCCATCGCCGCAACGCGATAGTCCGGGGTGAGCTGTGGCGCGATGAAATCAAACCACCGCGCGTGCGCGCTCATGCCGTGGATGAGCAACAGCGGCTGGGCGGGGTTGCCCTCCCACAGGCGGTAGTGCACGTCGCACTCTTCGACCTCCACCGCGTGGTCGGTCACCGGCGCTTCGACAGCTTCGAAAAACCATTCGGGTATCGAGCTGCCGGTGTTGCCCCGGTCCCAGCGTGCCATCGGCTGACGCGACCCTTAGAGCGAGCCGAAGCGCTTCAGGTGGAAGTCGACATTGCCGAACAGCGTATCGATCGTGGTCAGGCGCTTGAAGTAGTGGCCAACGTTCAGCTCTTCCGTCATGCCCATGCCACCGTGCAGCTGCACCGCCTGCTGGCCGACAAAACGACCGGACTTGCCCACCTGCACTTTGAAGGCCGATACCGCCTTCTGCGCTTCGTCGTTGTAGCCCTCTTCCATGCGCATGGCGGCCATGAACATCAGCGATTTCGACTGTTCGTGCTCCATGAACATGTCGACCATGCGGTGCTGCAGCACTTGGAATTTGCCGATCGGCTTACCGAACTGCTCCCGCGTCTTGCAGTATTCGACGGTGGCCTTGTAGAGCACCTCCATGCAGCCGACCGCTTCGCAGCCGACGGCCAGCGTGCCTTCGTCGATCACCCGCTGCAGCACCGGCAGCCCTTCTCCCTCCGCGCCAAGCAGCGCATCGGCACCGACCTCACAATCGGTAAAGGTGACTTCGGACGCGCGCATACCATCCACCGTGGGATAGTCGCGACGGCTGACGCCAGTGGCATCTGCGGGCACCAGGAACAGCGAGATACCACTGTCATCGCGCTGCTCGCCGCTGGTGCGGGCCGATACGACAAAGACGTTGGCAGACGGCCCGTTCAGCACCACCGCCTTGTGACCGTTGAGCACGTAGCCGCTGCCGCCCTGTTTCGCGGTGACCGCGACATCGGCCAGGTTGAAGCGGGCCTGCGGCTCGACGAATGCCAGTGCGCCCTGCACGGAGCCCTCGATGATACCGGCCAGGTACTGAGCTTTCTGAGCCTCATTGCCAGCCATCCGTAGCGCCGTCCCGGCCAGCACGACGGTCGGCAGGAAGGGTTCCACAACCAGTCCTTTGCCGAACTGTTCCTGCATCAGCATGGTCTCGATTGCCGTGCCGCCAAAGCCCCCGTCTTCTTCCGGGAATGGCATTGCGAGCCAGCCGAGCTCGGCGAACTGGGACCAGTGGGCGGTGCTGTAGCCTGGCTCTTCCTTGATGGTCTTCTGGCGCTGCTCGAAGCCGTAGTCGTTCTGCAGAAACTTCGAGACGCTGTCCTGTAGCAGCGTTTGCTCATCGGTGAGTGAAAAGTCCATCGAATCCCCTTCTTTGGTTCAGCGGCTGGTCTACGAGCCGGACGGTGCCGTCGCGGGCCACCGCGTACGGCTCGTACCACAGGTTCTGGTCGCTGGTTACGGTTTGCTGTTTATGGTCTGGATTGTTGACTGTTGCCCATCCCTTCCGGGCGGGCCCGCTATATTGCAGCGCAGCATTTTACCTGCGTTGCGGCCGTGATGCGACGGTGAAAGGGGCTTTCCGGACGGAAGTGAGGGGCCGCCCACACCTTTGGCCCGTGGCGCCGGACCCCGAGCTCACTCTGCCGGCAGGCCCAGGCCTGCGGCGAGACGATCGAGGCGCCGGAACCGGCCTTCGTCGAGCACGTCGAGCCCACGGGCCTGGAGCGCCTGAGCGACGGTCTGCCGCGCGCCCGCCGGACCGACCGGGGGCTCGTTGCTCCCGGGCAGGAGCTGCCCGTACGGCAGGGCGTAGTAGCCGAGCCCTTCCAGCGCCAGCGTCTCGAGGCGCTGCCGCAGCGCGATGGCCCGCTCCCGCCGCAGGTACTCCAGCGGCCAGAAGGTAGGGTCCGTGCTCGCCAGCGGCAACAGCCGACGCTCCAGCGCATCCAGCGCCCGCTGCTCGATCCTCAGCTCATCGAGGCGCCGCTGCTCGTCCGCCGTCCACTCGGCGCTCTCCGCGAGCGCCTCGGCCAGCCGTGCCAGAGCGCTGGCGCCAATCAGCTCCGGTGTCAGCTGGCTGGCACGCGGACGCGCTGCTGCGGCCAGCGCGGATGCCCGCGCGCCGGTTGCAAGCACGGCCGCGGCAGGCACCGACCAATCGGAGAGGCTGAGCGCGCCCACAGCGTCGAAACCATCCGCCGTCGCTACCGCCGGCTCCGTCTCGGCGCCGAGCGTGGCCTGGAAGCGGACGGTCACCGCCGGATCATTGAGCGGCAGCGCAATCAGCCGGGCATCCCCGGATGCCTCTGCATCCAGCACCAGCAGCGCGTAGTTCGCGGCCTGAAGCCCAGGCACCCAGGGCGCGTAACCGGACAGCCGGAGCTCGCCCGCGACGCGGGACACCTCACCCTCGAAAACGTCCTGGTCGAGCCAGACCCAGGTCTCCCGCAGCTCCCGTATTGCCTCGAGCCAGGGGCCGATCTGCGGTTGCTCCGCAAGCGCGCACAGCAGCGGACCAATCGCGTCGAGGGTCACCCGATCGCCGATGCTGGCCCCGGCGCGCGCCAGCGTGCGCTCGAACACGAACTGCTGTTCGACGGTCCAGCCCGGGCCGCCCTGCGCAGGGGGCCAGTGCACGGTGGTCCAGCCTGCGGCGCAAAGCGCCTGCTGCCAGTCCGCCAGGGCCGGGGGGTGCCAGTGAGCGGCGACGAAGTCGGCAATCGTCGCCTCGAAACTGCGGAGATCAGTAGCTACCATACCGGCGCAAAGCATAAATCAAATCGGGAAGTCCGCATGTACAACACCATTGGCTACGACGTCGAAGACAACATCCTGACCATAACCCTGACGCGGCCCGAGCAGCTCAATGCGTTCACTCACGAGATGCTGAAAGAGCTGATCGACGCGCTGGATCGTGCGGATGCCGATGACAACGTCCGGGCCATCATCTTCACCGGCGCGGGACGCGCGTACTGCGCGGGGGCGGATCTCTCGGCCGGTGGCGATACCTTCAACGCCGATGGCCGCGAGGACCGCGCCTCGGGGCTGAATCCGGATGGCGGCGGACTGCTCACGCTGCGCATCTACGAGTGCAAGAAGCCGGTCATCGGTGCCATCAACGGTGCCGCTGTCGGCGTCGGCGTCACCATGACGCTGCCGATGGATATCCGCATCGCCTCCGACAACGCAAAGTTCGGCTTCGTGTTCGCCCGCCGGGGCATCGTCCCGGAGGCGTGCTCGAGCTACTTCCTGCCCCGCGTCGTTGGCATCAGCCAGGCGCTCGAGTGGTGTTACAGCGGTCGCGTCTTCAGTGCCCAGGAAGCCTTCGACGGCGGCCTGGTGCGCAGCCTGCACCCCGCTGATGAACTGCTCGACGCCGCCCGCGCCATCGCCCGGGAAATCGCCGATAACACCTCGGCGATTTCCGTGACGCTGCTGCGGCAGATGATGTGGCGCATGCTCGGTGCCGACCATCCGATGGAAGCCCACAAGGTGGATTCCCGCGGCATCTACCACCTCGGCAGGAGCCCGGAAGCGGCCGAGGGCGTTACCTCATTTCTCGAAAAGCGCCCGCCGGCGTTTCCCGGCAAGGTCTCCACAGACCTGCCAGAGTTCTTTCCCTGGTGGGACGAGCGCAAGTTTTCCTGAGGCACCTCGCGCAGTTGCCCGCCGAGCGCGTTATCCTTAGCGCGCAGCAAACCGGGGCGTTGGTTCAAGCTTGGAATTCGCGTCCCCACTACCAGCCGCAACCATGAACAGGATTAGCATCAGCATGACCAACCGCCTATCGAATTTCTTCTCTGCCCCGGCCACCGCCAGGGCCCACTGCGATGTCCCCTGCGGCATCTACGATCCGATCAGCGCCCAGCTCGCTGCCGTCACCGTGGTCCGCGTGTTCGATCTGCTGGCGGAGATGGCCGAGCACGACACGCTGTCGATGGCGGACCAGGCACAGCTGTCGCGGCTGGTGGCGCAGAAGGAAGAGCATGCCGAAGAGGTGAAGCATCACATCCGGGTGATCTGGGGTGACTACTTCAAAGCAGACCAGATCGCGAAGTTCCCCAACGTCCATGCGCTCGTGCACGAGATCATGATGACTGCATCGAAGTGCAAGCAGACCATGGATCGGGACAACGCCATCACGCTCCTCGACAAGGTCAACGAGTTCGGCGCTATGTTCTGGGAAACCAAGGGTTTCGCCGTACGCAAGGTCGTCGCCCCCTACCCGCCGAAGGTGACGCTGACCGCACCGGTGCTGACCGAGGCCTGAGCACGGCCGGAGTACGGTAACGGTGATCGCCCGCGCCCGCAGAGCGTGGGCGCCGTCACCGCACCGCTCGCGGAACAGCCCGCTCACCGTGTTGCGCCGCTTCAGAATCCAGGGCGAAAGCATGCGGCCGACGCTCCGCCACGGACAACGGGTCTGGGCCTGTCCCTGGCCTTACCGCTGGCTGCGGCCCGGCATGCTGGTGCTGGCCCGACACCCCGTCTACGGGCTGCTGGCAAAACGCCTCGAGGACCATACGCCGGAGCATTTTGTGCTCAGCAGCGATAACGCAGCCGCAGAAACCCTGGGCTGTGATAAGGCGCTTCCGCCCGCCGCCTACGTCGGTCGCATTCTGCTCCGTTCCACGCGATCTTCGGCCGCGACCCGGCCGGACCAACCCTGACGATCTTCCGGAAGTTCAGCCATGCGACGTTTTTTCAGCCGTAACCGTCCGCCAAGCAGTGCAACCCTGGTAAGCCAGCTCGAGGCGGGCGAACACAGTGAACGCCTGAGCGCGCTGGCGCAGATCGAACGCCTGCGCGAAGCAGATCGGCACGACGATACGCTCCAGCAGGCGCTCGTTACGACCGCCGCCGCGGCGAGCGATGTCGGCATCATTCAGCGCATCCTCGCTCTGCTCACCCCGGATCGGATCACGCCGGAGCTCATCGCCGCCGAGCCCGTCGCGCTGGCCTTCCTTGCGCAGACGCCGCGACCGGCGGACTGGCCAACGCCACTGCGTGACGATCCGCAGCTGCTGCGGCTGCATCTGCGACAGCGGCTGCAGCAGGCCGCCTCGGCGGACGCGGCGATCGCCGAGCTCACTGGCCCGGCCGTCGCTGCCCTCGCGCTCGAGGATCGCCTGGCACTGTGGATCACCCGCCGCGATCTGAAAGAGGCACTGTTTGAGCAGCCGGAGGCAGCCACGGCGGAGGGCCTGCAGCTGATCGAGCGGATGAGCCGCGGCCATGACAAGTCGGTCAACCGGATCGCCCGACAGCGGCTGCAGGCTCAGAAGGACGCCGCAGCGGCCGCAGCGGCCGCCCACCAGCGCGCGGCTGAACTGCGCGACTCCGCAGCAAGGCTGATTGAAGAGGCCCGCCGTGCGGGGGTCCGGACGCCGAAAGACGACGCCGCCATGGCCGCGCTGCTGGAGCAATGGCAACCCTTCGCCGGCGCTGAGGCGCCGCTGCCGGATTGGCCTGACGACCTGCCCACCGCTCAAGCACTCGCCGCCAGGGCGGCTGCCGAAGCAGCAGAGCGCGAGGCCGCGGCGGCTGCCGAACGGGAACAGGCCGAGCAGGCGGAAGCGGCAGCCGCAGTCGCAGTCGCAGTCGCAGTCGCAGACGCAGACGCAGGGACCGTGCCAAATGACCCGGCGTCGGATCAGGCGACCGCGGACGCTGCTCCGGCCGCAGGGCCGACTCCCGAACCCGCGGACCAGAGCGACGGTACAGCGTCCGGGCCTGACACGGCGCACAGCGAGCCAGGTGCCACCCCGGCAGCCGAGGATCCCGCCCGGGCGGCGGAGCGACGTGAGCGGCTGGCCGCGGCCAGCGAGCTGCTGACTGAGCTGGAGCAGGCGGTCGAAGCCGGCAGCACCCGCACCGCTGGCCCCCTGCTGGCCCGGCTGCGGTCGACGCTCGGCGACGATCTCAGGCTGCCGAAGCAGCAGCGGAGCCGTCTGAATGCCGCCCAGGCCAGGGTCCGGGAGTGGGGGCAATGGCAGACCTATGCGACCTCACCGAAACGCGGCGAGCTGCTCACTGCCATGCAGGCCGCGGCGGAAGCGCCGCTGGCACCAGAGCTCCAGGCAGAGAAGATCAAGGAGCTGCGGGCCCGGTGGCGCGAGCTCGGCCCGCCGCGCGGTGCTGCGGAGCGGGAACAGGTTGCCGCCTTCGACGCCGCCGCAGAAACCGCGTTCGAACCCTGCCGCACCTACTTCGCCGAGCTCGGCGCACAGCGCGAGGCCAACGCGCAGGCACGCGAAGCGCTGTGTGAGACCCTGTCGAAGTATCTGGACGAGACCGACTGGGCGAAGGCTGACTACGACGCCGCGGAGAAGATTCTACGCCAGGCCCGAACGGACTGGCGGGCCCTGCATCCGGTGCCCCGCAAGCGTGAACGGGCGTTGAGCGAACGCTTTGAAGGCCTTCAGGAGCAACTCTACGGTCGGCTTCAGCAACACTGGAACCGCCGCCGCGCCGCCAAAGAAGGGCTGGTGCAGCGGGCCGAAGCCCTGCTCGCAGACAGCACGCCCCTGAATGACCGCATCGAGCAAGCCAAGCAGCTGCAGCGCGACTGGCAACAGGCTGGCCGACTGCCGCGCAAAGATGACCAGGCGCTCTGGACCCGGTTCCGGGCAGCGCTCGATGCCCTGTTCGAAAGCCGCGAGGCGCGGTTCACTGCGGCGCGCAACGAGCAGGCGGCTCAGGAACAGGCCATCACTGCGGCGCTGACGGATCTCAGTGCCAGCATTGAAACCCCGACGCCAGCAGCGCTGCAGCAGGCGTTGGCGGTCATCGAGCCGCTGCTCGAGGCACTGCCACCGCGCGAGCGCCGGCGACAGGAGGCAGAGGTCGAACGTCACAGTTCAGCGTACCGCCGGGCATTGCAGGCCGTACGTGCAGAGCAGCGGCTGGCGCAGGTGCAGCTGCTGCTCGACTGGGATCGCGCCGCTGCTGAGGGTGATCCGTTGCCGGATGAAGCGCCGGCCGCACTGGCTGGCGCCGACTGCAGCGAACCGGTGCCGGTGCTGCGGGAATTTGTGCTGCGCTGCGAGATGCGAGCCGACATTGATAGTTCCAGCACAGACCGGGAACAGCGCATGCAGCTCAAGCTGGCCCAGCTCGAGCGTGGCCTGGGCCGGACCGACGAGCTGGCGACCCTGAACGCCCACGAGCTCGCCGAACGGTGGTGTCAGTTCGGACCGAAGCGCGAGCCGGGCTGCGCTGAGCTGCGCGAACGGCTTGCGCACGCACTGCGCGAGCTCAGCTGAAGCGCCCGCCCGGAGTCCGGCAACCGCTACTGCGGAAACTCGACGCGGATCAACGCACCACCCCAACGACTGCGGTCAATAGACAGCCGGCCCTGGTACAGGCTCACCAGCTCGGCGACCACGGACAGGCCAATGCCCTGCCCCGGCTGGACCTCATCAGCGCGACCACCGCGGTTCAGCACCGCCGTCCAGTCCGACGGATCGATTCCCGGCCCGTCGTCTTCGATGATCAGCGTGCGCTGCTGCGCCGCAACCTCGGAGCGGACCAGAATGCGGCGCTGGGTGTACTTGAACGCGTTTTCGAGCAGGTTGCCGATCATCTCGAGCAGGTCACGCTCGTCGCCGCGGATATAGAAGTCCGAGGGCACCTCACTGTCCGCCTGAATGCCACGTTCCTGATAGGCGGTGCCCAGGGCCCGGAACAGACGATCCACCAGTGCCGCGATCAGCACCGGCTTGCCGACGATGACCGGCCCGGTGACCGACGCCCGGGACAGCTGATAGCTGACCGTGGTTTCCATTCGATCCACCTGCTCGTTCATCAGCTCGTGCTGGTCAACCGCGGCCGTAAACCGGGGGTCCCGCAAGCTGTTGCGCAGCACCGCGAGCGGGGTCTTGAGGCTGTGGGCCAGATCCTCCATGGCCTTACGGTAGCGGGTCCGCGAGCGCTGCTCGTGAGCAACGAACCGATCCAGGTTGCGCGCCAGGCCCGACAGCTCAACCGGGTACTCCGAGGACAGCTGCTCGCGGCGACCGCTCTCGAGCTCCGCGACTTCTTTCGCCATCGTGCGCAGCGGGCGCAGGCCCCAGCGCACGGCCAGGAACTGAAACACAGCAAACAGGGCCACCACTGCGGCAAACCCCAGCGACAGGCTGCGGCGAAATCCCGCAATGCTGCGGGCATAGGGGGTCTGATCGGCGATGACGTTGAACATCAGCTGGACGGTTTCCACGCTCTCCCAGGCCACCGCATAGCTGAGCGAAAAGTGGTCCCCACCGGTCAGGCGCACGGGCGCAAAGCGCAGGTCCCCCGGATTGAGCCGTTCACCGCGGCCGGGAAACTCGATGTCGGCCCCGATGCTCGACGGCGAGCGCCAGTACACTTCGCCGAGCTGGCCGAACACGGCGGCGTAGAGCCCGGACTCGGGCTGCGTCAGCCGCGGCTCGGGCACGTCCAGACCAACGGACAACACGCCGGCGTTGTCCTCGATCGAACCCATCAGCGAGAACACCATCAGGCGCAGCTGCTCTTCCGCGCTGGCGCGCACGCTGGCCTGAAAGGAGCGATCCAGTACCCAGCCAGTGGCGGACAGAAACAGGAGCAGCACCAGGCTCTCCAGCAGCAGCAGACGCGATTGGATGCCCAGCTTCATGGTGCGCCCGAACGGTTGAGGGTCAGCTTGCCGCGGTTTCCTCTCGATTGAGGCGATAGCCCTGGCCGCGCACGGTACGGATCGGGTTGAGGGGATTGAGCTTCTTCCGCAGCCGGCCCACGAAGACTTCGATCACGTTCGAATCGCGGTCAAAATCCTGATCGTAGAGATGGTCGGTCAGCTCGGATTTGGAAATGACCCGCCCCGGGTTGAGCATCAGGTACTCGAGCACCTTGTACTCGTAGGCGGTGAGCTCGACCGGCTGCTCGCTGACCCGAACCTCTTTGGTCGCGGTGTCGAGCAGCAGCTCGCCCTGGCGGATCTGCGGCGCGGCGTAGCCCGCCGCGCGGCGCACGAGCGCATTGAGGCGCGCCAGCAGCTCCTCCATCTGGAACGGCTTGGTCAGGTAGTCGTCGGCGCCCGCTTCGAGCCCCTGGACCTTGTCTTCCCAGTGCCCGCGCGCCGTCAGCACCAGCACAGGGAACTGCCGCTGCTCCCCGCGCAGCCGGGTGATGAGATCAATGCCATCGACCTTGGGCAGCCCCAGATCGATGATGGCAATGTCGTACTCGTACTCGCGGCCGTAGTACAACCCTTCTTCGCCATCGGCGGCGCTGTCGACCGCATAGCCCTGTCCTTTGAGCTCAGCGACCAGCTGCTCGCGCAGGTTAGCTTCATCCTCAACGACCAGTACCCGCATCCTCAGCGTCCTCGAATTCGGCCTTCGTCATCGACGAAGAGCGTGACTACCCGAGCCCCTTCGATCAGCACCCGAACCGAGACGCCGGGTGTACCGCGGCGGAAGGTTGGTTCGGCTGCCAGCACGCGGCCCCCGGTGCGCTTGCGTACCAGGCGCGTGGCCTCCTCGACGGTCATGGCCCGGCTCGGCGCCTCCGTTGGCATGAGCCGGTTCGGCAGCAGCTGATCCGCAGGCGCCGGCTGTGCTGCCAGCGGTACGGCGCTACCGAAGCCCAGAACGGTCAGGACAATCGCGGCCACCGTGCGTCGCCACCGGCGACCGCGGAACGACGCTGCCGAGCTGGAACGGGTATCACCCGTCCAGGGCGGACCAGAAACTCTGGGCGTGACAGGTGGTTGATGCATACCGCTACGTTCGCAAACTTCGCTACCGAAGCTCAAGTATATCCCGCAACAAGTTGACAAGTAACGATTTTCATAGTTTCTCCGATCACCAACCGGTGCTGGCCAAGCTGCCGACGATCCGGTCAGGCCGACGCGGTCAGCGTGACCCGGTCAGCGTGACCCGGTCAGCGTGACCCGGTCAGCGAGACCCGGTCAGGCCAACGGCGTGATCGACACGCGGACCGGGATCGTGTCGCCCGGCTCGTAATCGGTGTAGGTCTCATAGGTTTGTCCCGCATACCGATAGGTCACGCGATAGCCGTTGAGCTGCTCCTCGATCCGGTAATCGTTCTCAACCGTGCACACCGTTTCACGGCGATAGCGTACCGGGTAATCGCCGGCGCGTTCAGCGCGACGCTGCCGCGCAATATCCGCCCCGATGCTGCCACCGAGCAAGGCACCCACGGCCACTCCGACCTGCTTGTTGCGCTTTTTGCTGCCGACAGCATTACCGATGGCGCCACCAATCACCGCCCCGAGCAACGGGCCGGTGGCCGAACGATGGCCGTGCCGACGGTACCGCGGTTCCAGCGCCACGTTCTCCTGCCGGCAGACTTCCCGGGGCACGGCAACCTCGATCTGTTCGTACAGTGGTTCGACGTTGACCACCCGTGCCCGAACCTCGGTCACGCCACCCGCTTGCGCCGTTCCGGCAACCACCGTTGCGGCCAGGGTCACAATGCCGGCCGCGCCTTTCAGCACACGCCGGGCCGTGCCTCGGCCATTGGCCGCTGACCTCTGCGAGGCTGTGGCTGGTCCGTTTCGAACAACAGATTCAAACAGCTTGATCATCGAATGGTCCTCTCTTCTGCACGGCGCGAGCGGCTCTTTTTGGCGCGCCATTGGTGGCCTTGGCGGTGGCCGCAGCGTCATGGGATGCCGCGACCACAGCACTACCCTAGGCAGGAGCGGCTGAATCCTCTCTGAATTCCACGCGATGATTTTCGTTGAGACGCAGCGTCCAGGTCGCTGCCGCCGGCGCCGTGCGCAGCAGCTGCCGCGTCAGACGTTCGTAGTGCGCACAGAAGCGATCCAGCTGTGCCGGGTCCATGCGGCGTTCAGGCAGCAGCGCCTGTTCCTGTTCCCCGCGCCAGCGCCGTACCGCCTCGAAGCTGGGCACGGCCAGGAACAGCCAGGCATCGAGATGCGCCCACACCGGCCGGTAGTGATCGTTGATACTGCGGTTGACGTAGTGACGGTAGTGCCCATCGGCATCTTCTTCGGCCTCGAGCGCGTTCATCGGCGCCTCGAGCTCCGCTTCCTGCTGCGGCTGCACGCCCAGGCACCAACCCTCGAACACCAGCACATCGAGCGGTCCCGTACAGGTGGGCCAGTCGTCGACGGGAGCGCGATCGTCGAGCCCCTTGTCAAAAAGCGGCAGCTTGATCCGATCGGCCGTCAGCGATTCGAATAATGCCCAAAGCAGGCCAAGGTCGTGGGTTCCCGGCACGCCGCGCGTGGCCAGCAGCGGATGAATCCGTTCCGCCAGCGCCGCCCGCGCCGCCCGCGTGTGATACACGTCGTCGAGCGACAGCGTTGCTGCGTGCAGCCCCAGGGCACGCAGGGCCTCAACCAGCAGCCGCGCAAGCGTCGACTTACCTGCGCCCTGCCCCCCGGCCAACCCGACCACAAGGGGCGCCTGCTGCTGTGCGCGCCGCTGTTTGAGCCAGGGCGCCAGGGCTGCCGCGACCAGGCGCCAGTCGGTCGGCTCGGCGGCTGGCAGCACGTCGAGCAGACGCAGGCTGGCAGGCGCTGGCGCGCCCAGACCCAGCGTTGCGCTGGCCTGGCGCAGCAATTCGTGATCGTTGACGGGAACCTCTGCCATCTCTGGGGTCTGAGCATTCATGCAAGCCGCTAGTCTACCCGTCATCGAAAGGGCAAGGGCGAACGGCTTCATGTTCGACCGATGCACATTTAGCTACCATCCCCCCAAATCTGAAGCGAGCCCGAGTTCGTCTATGACCCCAACCCTTTCCCACCGGCAGCAGCCAGGTCTGCCGGCCCTGCTGCGAACCGGTCTGTTGACCCTGTCGAGCCTCGTCCTGTTCAGCGCCTGCAGCAGCACCCCGCCCGCCGCAGAGCCTGCAGACCCCTACGCGGCCCACGCCGCGGCCACGCTGCGCACCAGCCCCAACGACGATCGCGACTATCGGCTGGCGACGCTGCCAAACCGGCTGCGCGTGCTGCTGATTTCCGACCCTGACGCCGACAAAGCCGCCGCGTCGCTGGTGGTTGCCCGGGGCAGTTTTCACGAGCCGCCGGAGTATGCGGGCCTCGCGCACTTCCTAGAGCACATGCTGTTCATCGGCACCGAGAAATACCCGCAGGTCGACGATTACCAGCAGTTCATCGGCACCCACGGTGGCATGGCCAATGCCTACACGGCGCTGGACCACACGAACTACTTCTTCGACATCAAGCCGGAACAGTTTCAGCCGGCCATGGATCGTTTCGCCCAGTTCTTCGTCAGCCCGCTGTTCGATGCCGCCTACGTGGACCGCGAAAAGAATGCCGTTCATTCCGAGTACCAGCTGCAGACCAAAGACGCAGGCTGGCGTGGCTACGCGGTCAGCAAGCTCACCCTCAACCCCGAGCATCCGGGTTCGCGCTTCACGATCGGCAGCCTCGACACGCTCGGCGATGGCGTTCGTGACGCGCTGGTCGACTGGTTCGCTAAGAACTACTCCGCCGATCAGATGTTTCTGGTGGCTATGAGCAACGAGCCCCTCGACGCGCTGGAAAGCTGGATCAGCCCGATGTTTGCCGCCATCCCGGATCGGGATATCGGTCAGGCCGCCGCAATGCCGCCCGCCTACCGGGAGGAAGACCTCCCCGCAACGCTGGTCCGCGAAACGCTGAAGGACCGCTACTCGGTGGAGTATCAGTTTCAGGTGCCGTCGCTCCGGCCGCACTTCGATGCCAAGCCGGCGCTCTACATCACGAACCTGCTTGGTCACGAAGGTCCCGGAAGCCTGCATCAGTGGCTCAAGGCCCAGGGCTGGATCCAGTCCCTGGCGGCCCGGGCCGATGAGTTCGATCCGCAGACGGGCCTGATTTCCGTAGCGTTGGAGCTGACGCCTGCGGGGGCGGACCAGGTGCCGCAGATTACCGGTGCACTGTTCGAGTACATCGACCTGATCCGCGCAGCCGGCGCCGATCCGGCGCTGTTCGCCGAGCAGGCGGCGTTACTCGACCTGAGCTTTCAGTTTCAGGAATCCGTCACCCCGAGCCGTCTGGTGACCGCGCTGGGCCCGAGGTTTCTGGAGCTGCCGGCCGGTCATGTGATTGATGCGCCATACCGTATGGAGCGGTTCGACGCAGCGCTGATCAGCGACTACCTGAGCTACCTGACACCGGATAACGTGCTGGTGGACATCGCCGGCCCGGAACAGGACACGGATGCCGTCGAACCCTGGTTCCAGGTGCCGTACCGACTGGCCCGCGACACCGTGGCCGTGGCGCAGGCACCGGTCGGCGACAGCTTAAGCCTGCCGCCGCCGAATCCGTTCGTGCCCGACAACACCAAGCTGGTCAACGGCGCTGTAGACGCCGCACCGAGCCGCGCGGTCGAGCGGCCGGGGATCGAGCTCTGGCAGGCGATCGATACCAGCTTCGGCACGCCGAAGGCGAACGTCTACCTGACCCTCGGCATCCCTGGCGGGCTGACCACGGCGCAGGATCTGGTACTGGGCCGGCTTTACAGCTCGCTGGTCACCGATGCGCTGTCCGAGTTCAGCTACCCAGCCTATCTTGCCGGCCTGAGCTATCAGCTCTCAGCCAGCGCCAGCGGTTTTGAGCTGCGGCTCGCCGGCTACGACGACAAGCAGGTGCGCCTGCTCGAGACGGTGCTCGAAACCTTCGCGACGCTTACCCCGGCTGCCGATCGCTTCGAAATCTACCGGGATCAGCTGGAGCGTAACCTCAACAACTTCCGCACCGAGCGGCCCTACGCACAGACGCTGACCGCGCTCGGCAACCTGGTGCAGTCGGCGAGCTTCCCGCCGGCAACCCTGGCCAACGTTGCGGCCAGCGTCTCGCTGGAAGACCTCAACGCCTGGATCCAAAGCCATCGCGCAGGCCTGACGGTGCGGGGCCTGCTGCACGGCAACATCCGCAGCGCACGCGCAGGTGCCATTGCCGATGTGCTTGCTGCACAGCTCAAGCCGGAACCGCACCCGGTTTATCAGCCGCTCGTGTTCGGCCCCGACAGCGCCGCACGGCTTGCGGTTACCGTCGACCATCCGGACGCCTCGATGATCCTGTACCTGCAGGATGAGGAAGCGACCATCCCGGCACGCGCGCGCTCCGCTCTGGCCACCCACCTGGTGCGCCAGGCCTACTTCACCGAGCTTCGCACCGAAGACCAGCTCGGCTACGTGGTCGGGGTCAGCAACCGGACCTATCAGGATCGTGGCGGGATTGCCTTCATCGTGCAGAGCCCGGTCGCCGATCCGCGCACGCTGGTCGAGCGGACCTACCGTTTCCTCGACGAGCAGATCAACGTCGTACGCGAGATGACCCCGGAGGCCTTCGCCGCTTACCAGAGCGGCCTGGTCGCCGATCTGCTGGAGTCGCCGAAGAACCTCGGTGAGCGCAGCGCTCAGTTCTGGAGCGACCTGCGGCTCGAGCGGCTGAGCTTCGATACGCGGCAGGCCCTGGCCAGCGCCGTGATGGCCATCGATCAAACCAGCGCCGTGGCCACGCTGAAGAGCATGCGGGCGGAGCTACCGGAACGTCAGGTTGTGGTCTACAACCTCGGCAAGTTCGACCGGGCGCCGACCATCGGCACCGCAATCAGCGACTTTGATGCGCTCAATCCCCAGGCCGCCCGCGACAGCACCCGAGCTCCGCAGGGCTGACACCACCGGCGGCGCGCGGGTCGGGAAGCTGCCCTACTCGACGACCAGCCGGTAGGGCGGCAGCGATTCCAGCAGCGCGCGCCCATAGCGTTTGGTGACCACCCGGCGGTCGAGGAGCGAGATGCGCCCGTAATCACCTTCGTGACGGATCAGGCGCCCACAGGCCTGAACCAGGCGCATTGCCGCATCCGGGACCTGCAGCTCGAAAAACGCGTTGCGCCCTTCGCTCTCCAGCCACTCGGCCGTGGCTTCACTCAAGGGATCATCCGGCACGGCGAAGGGCAGCTTCGGAATGATGACGTGGCGGCAGTAATCGTCGGGCAGATCAAGACCCTCGGCAAAGCTGGCAACGCCCATCAGATAGCTGGCTTCCCCGGCATCGATGCGTTCCCGGTGCGTCGTCAGCAGCACGTGCTTGGCGCTGTCGCCCTGCACCAGGGTGCGCGTCCGCAGGGTCTCCGGCAGCAGTTCCTCGAGCCGTCGCAGCTGCCGCCAGGAGGTGCACAGCACCAGCGCGCTGCGGGCGTGTTCGAGCAGCGCCGGCAGGCGTTCGCCCACTTCATCGGTATGCGCCGTGGCATCGGACGGCTCGTGGACCAGGGCCGGTATCACCAGCTCGCTGATGTTCGGATAGTCGAAGGGGCTTGGAATGCGCAGCGACGCCGCCTGCGGCAGACCGATCTGCTCTGTAAACCGTTCGAAGCGGCCCATGCTCGTGAGCGTCGCGGAGGTCATGATCACCGCATAAGCCGGGTCCCAGAACTGCTCAGTCAGGATCCGCCCGGGATCAATCGGTGCCGTCACCAGTTCGACATCCGTTTCGCTGCGCACCGCCCAGCGCGCAATCCGCACCTGTGCTGACTGATCCTTACCGGCACGGGCGTAGTCTTCAATCAACCCGCCGATGCCGAGGGCGCGGCCTTCGAGCTGCCCCAGGACCGGCAGCCAATCCTCAGCCTCAGCCGGTTCAGCCCAGTCGAGCTCCCCTTCGGCAACCTGCTGCAGCAGCGCGCGCACGCGCTCCAGCGCCGCGATGATCTGCTGTATCGGCGTCCGGCAGTCGCCCACGGCGTCGACGATGGCCGCGTCGACCACCCCAAGCGGAAAACGATAGATGGCACGCGCTTCATCCCGCTCCTCGAACGGCAGGCTGTCACAGGCTTCTTCCACCAGAAACAGCCCACCGGCGAGGTCCGCCGCGGCAGAAGTGAGCTCGAGGATCCGATCGACCAGCGGCTGCGGACGACCGAGCCGCTGCGCCATCGTGCCGACGCCCGCGGTCAGCTGATCGGCCCAGGCCCGGGCACCACCGAGCCGCGCCGCTTGCGAAAAGTGCTGCTGGGTCTTCGCTGGCAGATGGTGGGCTTCGTCGATCAGGTACACCGTGTCTTCCGGTGGCGACAGTACGGCGCCACCACCGAGTGCGAGATCGGCCAGGATCAGATCGTGATTGGCAACAACCACTGCAGCGCCTTCCAGCGTCGCACGGGCACGAAAGAACGGGCACTGCTTGAAAAAACTGCAGCGCTTATTGCTGCAGCCGCGATGGTCGGTGGTGACACCGCGCCAGGCGTCAGCCTCCAGCTCACCATCCCAGCTGTCCTGCTCGCCATCCCAACGGCGGGTCATGAACCGTTCCAGCATCTGCTGGTACAGCACCTTGTAATCACCCTGCCCCGTGCCCTCGCCCTCGAGCGCCAGCTGCGCCTGCCCGCCACCCGCACGCAGGTGATCGTCGAGCCGCTTCACGCACAGGTAGCGACCGCGTCCCTTGGCGATTTCAAAGCTGAAGTTGAGGCCGCTCTGGGCCACCAGATCCGGCAGATCCCGCAGCACCACCTGCTCCTGTAGCGCCACGGTGGCGGTACCGATCACAACCTGCTTGCCGAGGGCCTGCGCGATGGGGATGGCCGGCAACACGTACCCTGCGGTCTTGCCGGTCCCGGTCCCTGCCTCGATCAGGCCGATCCGCTGCTCGGGGTCGGTCAGCGTCCGTGCGATGAACCCGATCATCTCGCGCTGTCCGCGGCGTGGCTTGAAGGACCGGGCAGCGAGCCAGGCCCGGTAGGCGGTCTGGATGGTTTCTTTGAGGGCCGACGTCAGCACCGGCGGCGCTGCAGGCGCGGGTGCTGCCGCCGGCGCCCCGGTCGATTCTGCGTTCATGGGGGCAGCTTACGCGCGCCTGCTGCAACGGACCACTGCAGCGGCTGCTGCCGGCGTAGGCCTTACGCTCACGGCCACCATGGCGGGTTAAACTCCAACGACCGTTATCCCGGAGACCCTTCATGCCAGACCTGTTCCGCGCTCTTCAAGCCGCCGCTTCGCGACGGGTTGTGCTGCTGCAGCTGCTCGGCAGCATGCTCTTGCTCGGCGCAGTTGGCAGCGGAACCGCGCAGGCCGAGCTGAAGACCGATCAGCTCCGGCTGCCGCCCGGCTTCAGCATCGAAGTGCTCGTGGACGACGTTCCCAACGCCCGCCAGCTGGCCCTGAGCGAAGACGGAACGCTATTTGTCGGCACCCGCCGCGCCGGGGTCGTGTACGCCGTTCGGAACGCCCTGTCGACACCGGGGCCGGCGCGGCAGATCGCGACCGACCTGACCATGCCGAGCGGTGTGGCAGTCCGTGACGGCGCGCTCTATGTCGGCGCCGTCAACCGGATCCTGCGCTACGACGCGATCGACAGCTGGCTCACCGAGCATGCTGACGACAGCGCGCTGCCGTCCCCGGTCATGGTCACCGACTCGCTGCCGGACAAGGGCCACCATGGCTGGAAGTACCTGAAGTTCAGCCCCGATGGCACCCTGTTCGTGCCCGTCGGCGCACCGTGCAACATCTGCCTGTCGCCGGACCCGCGCTTCGCTGCGCTGCTGACCATGGATCTTGCGACCGGCGCGACCTCGCTGTACGCCGAGGGTATCCGCAATACCGTCGGCTTCGCCTGGCATCCTGAGACCGGTGAGCTGTGGTTCACCGACAACGGCCGGGACATGCTGGGCGACGACGTGCCGGAAGAGGAAATCAACGTCGCCACCGCTGCCGGACAACACTTCGGTTATCCGTTTGAGCACGCCGGCTACCTGCCGGATCCGGAGTTCGGCCCGCAGCGCAAGGCGCAGCTCGGCGACCGGCCCCTGCACAAGCCGAGGGTGAAGATTCAGGCGCATTCGGCCGCGCTGGGGATCGCGTTCTACAGCGGCGAGGGCTTTCCGGAGCAATTCAGCAACGCCCTGTTCGTCGCCGAGCACGGCTCCTGGAACCGCACCAGCAAAGTCGGCTATCGGGTCAGCGTGGTCAGGGATACCGGGAACGACACGCCGGTCTACGAGCCGTTCATCGAAGGCTGGCTCGACGGCGAGGACAACTGGGGCCGCCCGAACGATGTGCTGGTCACACCGACGGGCGATCTTCTGATCAGCGACGATCAGGCGGGCGTGGTGTATCGAGTGGTCTACGCCGGACCCGCGACGAACACGCTTGCGCGCCTGGACTACCGGGAGGGGACGACCGGTGAGTGAGACCAACGCTACCGACGCGCGCGCCGCCCTGCTGAAGGCGCTGCCGAAAATTGAGCTGCACCTGCATCTGGAGGGCTCGATTCAGCCGGAGACCGCGCTGGCACTGGCGCGCAAGAACAACGTCACGCTGCCACCCTGCGAGTCACCGGCAGAGCTGTACGCCTACGAGACGCTGGATGCGTTCCTGGCGGTCTACGATGCCATCGCCGCCAGCGTCATCGACGCCGCCGACTTCCATCGCATCACCTACGAGATGCTCGAGTCCGCGGCCGGCAACGGTGCCCGCTACGTCGAGTTTTTCATGAGCCTGGGTGCGCACAAGAACGTGCCCTTCGAACGCCAGTTCGAGGGTATCCGCGCGGGCATGCGGGATGCCGCGCGGGACTTTCAGATCCAGAGCGCCATGGTGCCGGGCATCAATCGCGAAGAAACCCCTGCCCAGGCCGAGGCGTATCTGGACCGCGTCCTCGCCAATCGCGGCGATGACCTGATCGGCATTGGCCTCGACTACTTCGAAGCACCCCATCCGCCGGAACCCTTCGCCGCGGTCTATGCGCGGGCGAAGCGCGAAGGCCTACACCTGACCGCCCATGCCGGTGAGGCCGGACCGGCGCCCTTCATTACCGGCGTGCTCGACGTGCTCGGGGTGGAGCGCATCGACCACGGCTACAACATCATGGAGGACCCGGCACTGGTCGAGCGGTGCCGGAATCTCGGGGTGCTGTTCACCTGCTGCCCGTCGACGACGCTGTACACCACGCCGCACAAGGACCTCTCGGCGCCGGACCATCCGATTCGTCGAATGCGGGAAGCCGGACTGACGATCTGCATCAACTCCGACGATCCGCCGATGTTCCTCACGGACCTCGGCAACGAGTACTTGAACGCCATGGAGCAGCTGGGGTTCAGCGCCGAAGACATCAGCCGCTCGGTCTACGCCACCATCGACAACGCCTGGGTCGACGCCAGCACGCGCGCGCGCTGGCGGTCAGAGTGGGGCCCGGAGATCGAACGGATTACCGCCGCGCTCGCAGCGCTCGACTGACAGGGGTCAGCCACGCGCGGCGCTGCGGGTTGCAGACGCCTGCGCCCGCGGCTTAAGTGCCAAGCTGAAAGACGCGCCGGGCCGTCTCGCCGAGAAACAACGCTTCCGTTTCGGGGGCTAAGTCCAGCGTCGCCAGATCCGCGAGCGCCTTCTGCGGCGTAATCATCGGATAGTTGGTGCCGAACAGCACTTTGCGCCTGCCGTTGGTCTTGAGAAACCGGATCAGCTCCGGCGGGTAGCGTCCCGTCGTATAGGCAGAGGTGTCGATGTAGACGTTCTCGTGCTTCGTGGCCACAGCAATCGCTTCCTCGGTCCAGGGATAGCCGATGTGCCCGCCGACAATTTTGAGGTCAGGAAAGTCGAGCGCAACCTGATCGAGATAGATGGGGCGCCCCACCTCCGAGGGCATAAGCGGCCCGGTGTGACCGATCTGCGTGCAGAAGGGAATGTCGAGCTCGCAGCAGGCCGTGTAGACCGGGTAAAACAGGCGATCGGTCGGCGGGCGCTCCCACAGCCACGGCAGCACACGGATGGCCTTGAAGCCGAGGTCGTGAACGCAGCGCCGGACCTCTGCAACAGCCTGCATGGGCCTGCTGAGGTCAACGGAACCCACGCCCACCAGACGCTCCGGGAACTGCCGCACGAACGCCGCCACCTCATCGTTGGAAATCATGACGTTGCGCGGGGCAACCCAGGCTGAAATCAGCGCAACGGCAACACCCGCCGCATCCATGGTGTCGATCGTCGCCCGCACCGGCAGCTCCTGCGTCGGCGGCGCCGAGCGGTTCCAACGGCGCAGGGAATCGAACACCGGATCCTGGCCGTGGCGCAGGGTAGGATGCTGGGCCCAGGCATCAACGATCACCGCGTGGCTTCCGCAGCAGCAGCGGCTGCGTCGAGCACCCGCAGAAAGTTGCCGCCCCAGATCCTGGCAATGTCCCCGGCGCTGTAGCCGCGGCGCAGCAGCTCCCCGGTGATATTCAGCGCTTCATCGGCTTCCCGGAAGCCATCGACACCGCCGCCGTGATTGAAGTCGCTACCGATGCCGACGTGGTCGATGCCCATGCGCTGCACAAGGTAGTCCACGTGATCCACCATGCGCTGGACGCTGCCCGGGCCAATGAGATCCCGCATGGTCGTGAGAAAGGCGCGCTTGGCGTCCGGGTCTTTGATCTCCCAGTACAGCTCGTAGGGATAGGCGTAGGCTGCCGGCAGCCCCGCGCCGACACGCACTTCCCGGATCTGTCGCAACAGCTCCGGATCGGAGTAGTCGATCAGGTAGGCGCCAAACGCGACGACGTGGACGACGCCGCCTTGGTCGGCAATGGCGTCAAGCTCCGCGTCCGACAGGTTGCGGCTGACGGCGGACAGGCTGCGCGCGTTGGAATGGCTCGCAATCACCGGCGCTCGGGACGCCGCTACCATCGACAGCGTCGCCACCCGCGACGACTGGGAAACATCGAGTACCGCACCGAGATCGTTGATCCGCTGTACGGCGGCACGACCCAGCTCCGACAGCCCGCCGTGCTCCTCGGCCGGCTCGTAGGTCCCCGTCGCCCCGTCAAAATTCGGCCGTGACGAATCCGCGTAGTCGTTGTGGCCGATATGGTTCAGCGCGAACACGCGCACGCCCGCGGCGTAGAGCTCGTTCAGTGCGTCGAGGTCACCGCCAAGCGCACGGGCGTTCTGAAAGCCGGGAATCAGGGCAATCCTGCCGGCCGCCCTCGCCTCGCGAACCGCTGCTGCGGTGGTGGCGATCGTCAGGGTCTGTGAGTGCTCTGCCACCAGGCTTTCGAGGGCGGCAAGCTTACGATCCACCTCATCCCGCGCCGCCGCATCTCCGGCTGCCGTTCTCGGCCCGGGACCAACGGCCGCGGCCATGACCACCGCGCCGACATTACCCGTGCGGAGCTTGTCGACTGCCACTTTGGATCGGCCATCGGCGCCCAGATACTGGGCGGAGGTCTCTGGCAGGACGATGTCCGCATGGGCATCGAGCACGATGCTGGCCGCGTGGATATCGGCCGCTGTGGCTGGCACGTCTGCCACGGGCGCAGCTGCGCATCCCGCCAGCACCAGAACCAATCCCAACAGTCCGGCCGTTGAGCCCCAGCGCGGTCGTCTGCTTCGGATCATCGCCGCCTTCCCCCTCTATGTGCAGTGTCTCTGTCCAGTATCTCTGTGCAGTGCCTATGTCCAGTATCTAGGCGCAGTGTCGATGCTGACGGCCCTGCTGGAGCGGCCGTGCGCCCCGTTTCCTCGACGCCTGCACTGTACCGCATTCCGCCGTTGCCGCTGCGGCTACCGAGGTTTACAGCACCCCCGCAACCTGCCACCGTTCTGGGCTGACTTCCCGAGAGCGAGACCACCATGACCCAGTCCACCAACCAACGCATCGCCCTGATCAACCGGCCGCCGGAGATGCCGCAGCCTGCGGATTTCGAGCTCCGCGAAGAGCCGCTTGCGCAGCTTGGGGACGGCGAGGTCCGAGTCGAGATCGATGCCCTGTCCATTGACGCGTTCATCCGCACAACGTTCGAACTGGGCGGCCATCACCAGGGGGTTCAGCTCGGCGACACGGTCATGGCGCTCGGCGTCGGTAAGGTGATCGAAAGCAATAGCCCGGACCACAGCGTCGGCAGCTGGGTATTCGGGCCGATGATGGCGCAGACCGTTGCCACCGGTCCGGGTGCCATGTACCGCACCATTCAGCCAAGCAACGAACTGCCGCCGAGCGCATTTCTCGGGGTGCTGGGGTTGACCACGGGCCTCACCGCCTGGGTTGGCATGCAGCATCTGGCACGACCCCAGGCGGGCGAGACGGTGGTTGTCAGCGGCGCGGCTGGCGCCGTCGGGACCGTCGCCTCACAGCTGGCCAAAGCCGCAGGCGCACGCGTCATCGGTATCGCGGGTGGTGACGAGAAGTGTCGCTTTCTGACCGAGGAGCTTAAGCTGGCGGCGGCGATCGACTACAAGAAGGGTGACGTCCATGGCCAGCTGCGCGCACTTGCCCCCGAAGGCGTCAACGTATTCTTCGACAATGTCGGCGGCGAGATCCTCGATGACGTGCTCGACAACATTGCCATGGGCGCACGGATCACCATCTGCGGCGCGATTTCCCAGTACGACGACCTCACCAACGTGCGTGGTCCCAAGCTGTACCTGCGCATCGCCGAGCGGAACGCGCAGCTGAACGGCTTCACCGTCGACTACTATCCGCAGACCTATGAAGCAGCAACAAAGGAACTCACGGAACTGTACCTGAAGGGGGAGATGAAGCTGCCGGAACACATCGTCACCGGTATCGACCACTTTCCTGAAGCGCTCATCACCCTGTTGAGTGGCGGGCATCGCGGCAAGATGCTGGTACGCCCCAACGGCTGAGCGCCGCGCCAGGCATCGCCCGTCACGGCCAATGGTCGCTCTGCAACCAGCGCTCGTGGGCGGCTAGAAAAACAGAAATCGCCGTGGCGGCCGCGGACACTTCTGATACTGCCGCTGGTAGCTCGCTGCGCGGGCAGCAACCTTAGTCGCGTACTGTCGAGCCTGCGCATTTCGCTGCCAACTGCCGCTGCGGTAGGCGCCTGGGCCGGCATAGTAGGCGACATACAGGTGATAGGCGTCGTCGCGCGGAATCCCAAGCTGCCTGTGGCTGCGGGCGTTGTACCAGCCAACAAAGTCGATGGCGCTCGCAAATCGATCCCGCGACGAGCGAAAGCGACCCGCCGAATCAAGGTACTCCTGCCAGGCCGGATCTGTGGCCTGCGCATAGCCGTAGGCGGACGACGGCCGCTTCCAGGGAATGATCCAGAGGATCCGATCTCGTGGCGGTCGAGCTTTGGCCCGGTAAGCCGATTCGCGCTGCACAAAGGCCATCGCTACCGGCACCGGAATACCCCAGCGCTTCTCCATCTTCTGAGCGGACCGGTGCCAACCCGGCTTTTCGGCGAAAATTCGGCACAACTCCAGCGGCTGCGCGGGCGGCTTGCTGGCACACCCCGGGAGCAGCGCGGCCGTAGCTGACGCGACAGCCACCAACACCGTCAGCCTGCAGAGGCCTGCCAGCGTCACCCGCCTTCAAGCCCCGTGAGCGCCTCGACAAAAGCCGCTTCATCCATGACCGGAACCCCCGCGGCCTCCGCTTTAGCGAGCTTGCTGCCGGCCCCAGGGCCAGCGACCACCTGCGTCGTTTTGGCCGAGACGGAGCCAGCCACCTTGGCGCCGAGCGCAAGCAGGCGCGCCTTCGCCTCATTGCGCGGCATAGCCTCCAGGGTACCGGTGAGCACCCAGGTCTGACCGGCCAGAGGCAGCGCTTCCGTGCCTACGCCAGCGGCCGCAGGATCGCTCTCGGCCCAATGCACGCCGGCGTCGCGCAGCGCCTGGATCAGCGCCCGGTTGGCCGGCGCATCAAAGTAGGCGCGCAGGTGCCGGGCCACGATTGGTCCCACGTCATCAACGCCTTCAAGCGCTTCCAGATCAGCCGCTGCAAGCGCGTCGAGGCTGCCGAAATGCTGGGCCAGGGAACGGGCCGTGGCTTCGCCGACCTCGCGGATCCCAAGGGCGTAAATGAGCCGCGGCAGCGTCACCGCGCGCGCTCGATCAAGAGCGGCAACCAGGTTCGCCGCCGACTTTGCCCCCATGCGCGGTAACTCGGCGACCGGGTCCGTCGCGAGCGCAAACAGGTCCGCCGCGCTGCTGACCAGCTTCGCATCGAGCAGCTGTTGAATCAGCTTCTCGCCCAACCCGTCGATGTCGAAGGCGAGCCGTGATGCGAAGTGCTTCAGCGATTCGAGCTGCTGGGCGGGGCATTCGTGGGCGGCAGACGAGCAGCGGGCCACCGCTTCACCCTCGATCCGAACCACCGGCGACCCGCAGCTCGGGCACCGGTCCGGGAGTTTGATCCGCCGCGCGCGCTTTGGCCGATCTGCCTCGACGACGGCGACCACCTGGGGAATGACGTCGCCGGCCCGGCGGATGCGCACCCGGTCACCGATGCGCAGGTCCAATCGGGCAACTTCGTCCATGTTGTGCAGCGTCGCATTGCTGACCGTAACCCCGCCGACGAAGACCGGCTCCAGGCGCGCTACGGGCGTAACCGCTCCGGTCCGACCCACCTGAAAGTCGACCCCTTCGAGCCGGGTGCTGACTTCTTCTGCCGGGTACTTGAAGGCCAGCGCCCACCGTGGGCTGCGGCTCAGGACGCCGAGCGCCTGCTGCTGCAGCAGCGAATCAACCTTCACCACCGCACCATCAATGTCGTAGCCGAGCGACCGACGCCGCGCGGCGAGCCCCTCGATCCAGGCCATACAGTCCGCACCGTCGATCGGGCCGGAAAAGTCCGGATTGGTCCGCAGGCCCCATTCGGGAAACTGCGCCATGACCTCGGAATGCGTGTTTGGCGTCCAGCCGTCAGCCCAGCCAAGGCTGTACAGGAACAGCGTCAGCGGCCGCTGTGCGGTCACCCGCGAATCGAGCTGGCGCAGGCTGCCGGCGGCTCCGTTGCGCGGATTGACAAGCGACTGCCGACCGTCAGCCAGCGCTGCGTCGTTATAGGCGTCAAAGGCAGCACGGGACATATACACTTCGCCACGCGCTTCGAAGCGCGCTGGCCAGCCGCTGCCGCGGAGCGTCAGCGGTACCGCCTGAATGGTGCGCACGTTGGCCGTGATGTCTTCGCCGGTCTGGCCGTCACCGCGCGTAGCGGCGCGCACGAGCCTGCCGTCTTCGTAGAGCAGCGCCACGGCCACGCCGTCAATCTTGGGCTCGCAGGTGTAGCGGATGTTGGCGCCGTCAAGCCGCTCGGCGGTACGGCGCATCCAGGCATCCAGCTCCGCGGCGTCCGTCGACTTGTCGAGCGACAGCATGGGCACCGGGTGCTGCACCGAAACAAATCCATCCAACGGGGTGCCGCCGACCCGACGCGTCGGCGAATCCGCGGCAGCGAGCTCGGGATACTGCGCCTCCAGCGCTTCAAGCTCGGCATAGCAGGCATCGTACTCCGCGTCGCTGACCGCCGGATCGTCCAGCACGTAATAGCGATGCGCAAGGTCACGCAGCCGGGCGGTCAGCGCTGCCAGCCGCTCCGCCGGCTTAGCGGATGCGCCGGAGCCAGAAGCCATCTGCAGTCCCCAGGGTCAGCACGGCGCCGGTTCAGAGCGCTTTGCGGCTGTAGCTACGCAGCCGGAACCGGGCAACGTTCTCGCGCAGGTGCGCAACCGTCTGACCGGTCAGCTGGCTGCGCGAGTCATCAACCAGTCGCCCGTTCAGCGCACCGCAGAGCCGGCGCGCGATGCGAATCATGTCGTCGAACGCCGTGAGCGGATCGGCCGGCCCGGGCAGGGTCATGAAGAAGGCAACGCCCGGCGTGGAAAAATCCTCGATCTCTGCGAGGTCGAAAAAGCCCGGCTTCACGATGTTGACCACCGAAAAGGTGGGCTGGGTCTGATCGCTGGGGATCCGGTGAAAGATGTTCTGCTCACCAAACTTCAGCCCGTGCTGCCGCAGCGTTGCGAACAGGACGTTACCGGCAAACCGCTCCCCTTCCGGAGCCAGCAGCTGAATCACGATCAGCTCGCCGGGCTCGTCATCCTCCGACTCGGCCTCATCGAGCGTCTGGTTGGCCGCTGGCTGGGCGCTCGCAACCCGATTCGTTGCCGGTTTCACACCAGCCGTGCTGCGGTCCTCGGTGACGAGCTCGGGTTCCGGCGGCTCGGGCAGCAGCACCTCTCTAACGCCAAGCTCGGCAGCAGCGCGATCGGTGACGTCCATCCCGTGCTCCGCATCGTCATCGTCGGGAGCAGCCGTTGCGGCGGCGTCGTCGGCATCAAACAGGTCCCGGGCAACCGGTGACGCTGGCTGAGCGGCGGGCGCGGGATCAGGAACGCGGCCCAGCAGTTCCGCCTCCATCTCGCGTCGCAGCGCGGCCGCACGGGTGTTCCCGCTGGCCGACTCGCTAACCGGGTTGTCGAGCGCCAGGCTGGCTTGGGCAGGCATCGCTCGCGCCTCGTCAAGCGCTGCTTGCGAGCCCGCGCTCGCAACCATCAGCTCCGCCGGCGCCGGTGCCCAGTCGTCAATAGCGCGTCGAGCACCGCCGTTGGGCAGCTCGCCCCGCAGGGTGCCGAGCTCGTCGTCATCCGGGGGCACCATATCGGGCATGATGTCCAGCGGCAGCGATTCGTTACGGGCACGCCAGGCAATCCAGAAGCCGTGGCAGACCACGGCGATAATCAGCAAACAGCCGAAGATCAGAATAAAATCTTTGATGTCCATCGGGTTCCTCCACAACCGGCAGTACCGGTTGGTCCGGGGTCAAGCAGACGCTCCGACCGCTGATTGCTCAGCTTGCCGCCATTGCCGCCGCTTCTTCGACATCGACCGACACCAGCCGTGAGACACCCGCTTCCTGCATGGTCACGCCCATGAGGTGATCCGCCATTTCCATGGTGATCTTATTGTGGGTGATGACGACGAACTGTACGTCTTCCGACATCTCCTTGATCAACTCTGCGAAACGCGTCGTATTGCTGTCGTCCAACGGCGCATCAACCTCATCGAGCAGGCAAACCGGGCTCGGATTGAGATGAAAGATGGCAAAAATCAGTGCCACCGCCGTCATTGCTTTCTCCCCACCAGAAAGCAGATGAATACTGGCGTTTCGTTTCCCCGGCGGCCGCGCCATAAGCGTGACTCCGGTATCGAGCAGATCCTCCCCGGTCAGTTCCAGACTGGCGTGTCCCCCGCCAAACACTTTCGGGAATAATTCTCCCAGACGGGTGTTTACCGTTTCGAACGTTTCTTTGAACAGCTGCCGGGTCTCGCGATCGATCTTGCGGATCGCACCCAGCAGCGTTTCCAACGCTTCTTCTAAATCTTCGTTCTGTTGGTCCAGGTACGTCTTGCGTTCCTGTTCGCTTTGATACTCGTCAATCGCCGCCAGGTTGATTGGTCCCAGCCGCTGGATCTTCCGGTCCAGTTTAGCGAGAGATTCTTCCCAGGTCTGCGCCTCCGCCTCTGGAGGCAGCTCAGCACGCAAGCCTTCCCGGGTGGACTCGGTACCAACCAGCGCCTGATCGAGCTGCTCCTCCAGGTTACCCCGGCTGACGAGCAGGCCCTGTCGCTCCAGCCGCGCGTCCTCTACCGCGCTGCGGGCGCCCTCGAGCCGTTGTTCAACCTCGTTGCGCTTTGCTTCCAGCCCCCGAACCGCAGCTTCGGCAGCTTCCATCTGCCGCCGTACCTCAGCGAGCTCCTGCTCGACGGTCGTGCGTTCGGTGAGCTTGCCTTCGAGATCCCTGCGGAGCTCCGGCAACGGCTGCCGGCTGGCGGTGATGCTTGCTTCAAGCTGATCGCGCTGCCGCTTGAGGTCTTCCACCTGCCGTGACAGGCGCTCACGGGCAGCACGGCTTGCGTTGAGGCCGGATTCCAGGCGCTGCCGGTCGAGATCAACCCGATGGAAGGCGTCGCGGCTGGCCCGGGCCGCGGCACGGGCGGTCTCCAGCGCCAGGTTGAGCTCATCCCGTTCTGCCTGTCGCACGCCGCGCTGATCGCTGAGGGCAGCTTCCGTCGCCTGCGCTGCGGCCAGCGCGCTTTGCGTTTCTGACAGCTGCTGCTGCTCCGCATCGATCTGTGTCGCGAGCTCGTCACGCTCCGCTGCCAGGCGGCTGCGGCGCTCCGAGGTCTGTTCCTGCTGCACACGCTCGACGCCGTGGCTGGTGCGGAGCTGGGCCAGCGCTTCGCTCGCTTCGCGCACCCGTCGCTGCGCCGCATCGCGGTCCTGCTCGTGCTGTTCCTGTGCGGCCCGGCATTCCACTACCGCTCGCTGCGCGCGCGCCTGCCGGGCGTCGGCTTCTTCGAGGGCAAGACTGGTCCGCTCGATCTCGAGACCGAGCTCAAGGATGCCGGTTTCCGCAGCACCATCGAGACCACCGCGCACCCAGTCGGGGCCCATCCAGACCCCTTCCCGGGTCACCAGGCTTTCGCCGGGCCGCAACCGCGGTCGCGCCGCCAGGGCAACCTCGAGAGAGCTGGCGGCATAGACGCCGGTGAGCACGGTACCCAGATCAAGCCGGTTGCCGGCCTCCTGCGTGCCCTGCCGCACCAGCGAGGCAAGCAGCGGCAGCTCGACCTCGGGCCGAGCATCCGGTGCGATCACGCCGGAGCGCTGCTCAACCAGCGCCACAGCGCCGGTCTCGAGCTCTGCCAGCTGCGCCAGGTGGGGCTCGATACTCGGGACTTCCAGCGCCTGCAGATAGGGCTGCAGCACACACTCGATGGCGCGCTCCCAGCCCGATACGACCGCAAGGTGTTCGCCCACCCGGGGCATACCGGCGAGGCCGGCGGCCTGAATCCAGCTTTGCGCCGCCTGATCGTCTTTGCCGAGCGCTGCCTGCTGCCGCGCCTGCAGCGCCGCCAGATCGCGCCGCAGCGCCTGAACCTGATTCCGCGCCTCGTCGAGCTCGGCTTCCGCCGCGCCAAGCTGTTCGCGGTTGTCCGCCAGTGCTTTCAAACAGCCGTCAACCGCGGTCTCAGCGGCGCGCACGGCGGCTTCCTGCTCGCTGATGGCAGCCGCCAGCGAATCGACGACGCTGCCATCGGCATCCGGCAGCGACGCAGCATCCTGGGCCAGCGCCGTCGAGCGGTGTCGGAGTCGGTCCAGCAGCTGTTCGAGGTAATCGATCCGCGCAGCGACGACGCTGGTATTGCGTTCCGCCGCGGCAGCCTCGGCGGCAAAGGCGTCCCAACCGAGCTGCCACTCGGCGAAGCTCTGCTCCAGCGTTTCGAGCGCCTGGGCGTGTTCCCGATCTGCAGCACCCGCCGCCTCGATATCCGGCGCCAACGCCAGCAGCTCGCGCTCGAAGCTCTCGATCTGGCTGGCATCACCGGTGAGCTGCTCCTCGGCTTCCGCCAGCCGTTCAACCACGGTCGTCAGGTCGAGCTCGAGCTGCTCGACCCGCTCCGCGTTGAAGGCAATAGCCTCCTCGACCCGGGCAATGTCGGCGCCAAGCTTGTAGAAGTGGCCCTGCACGGCATTGAAGCGGTCGGAGTGATCAGCGTGCTCACGCCGCCGGGCCTCGGTTTCGGCCACAAGCCCGCTGCGTTCCGCCTGCGTCTTCTCGAGTTCAACCTCGGCATCGCGCACCGCGCTCTCGGCCGTCGTCAGGGTGTCTTCCACCGCTCCCAGACGGATGACCAGGAGCTCGGCATTGAGCCTGCGCTCCTCGAGCTTCAACGTCTGATACTGCTCGGCCGCCTTGGCCTGACGATTCAGGCGCTCGAGCTGCTTTCCAAGTTCTTCGCGGATGTCGTTGATTCGCGACAGGTTGTCTCGCGTATGACGAATCCGGTTTTCCGTTTCGCGACGCCGCTCCTTGTACTTCGATATGCCAGCCGCTTCTTCGAGATGCACCCGCAGCTCTTCCGGCTTGGCTTCAACCAGCTGGCTGATCATGCCCTGCTCGATGATCGAGTAGCTGCGCGGCCCGAAGCCGGTACCCAGGAACACGTCGTGGATGTCGCGGCGGCGACACTTCTGGCCGTTCAGAAAATACGTGGACTGCGATTCGCGATTGACCTGGCGGCGGATGGCGATCTCCGCGTAGGCCGAGTATTCACCGCCGATGCGGCCATCGCTGTTGTCGAAGACCAGCTCGATGCTCGCCTGGCTGGTCGGCTGCCGTGAGTTCGAACCGCTGAAGATGACGTCGGTGATGTTTTCGCCCCGCAGCTGCTTGGCGGAGCTTTCGCCCATAACCCAGCGTACGGCGTCGATGATGTTGGACTTGCCGCACCCATTGGGGCCAACGACTGCGCAGCGATTGGAAGGCAGGGTAACCGTCGTTGGATCGACGAAAGATTTGAACCCCGCAAGCTTGATCTGCTTGAGTCGCACCGTACTTCGAAAACCTCTCGGAAAAACCGGAATCGCCCGCTGAAGCGCGCAGCGGCCGAAACCGCGACAAGCGGTGCAGTCTAATCAAAAGCGAGGACGACAGAAACTGAAAAAAAAGCTGGAGATGTGCCGGCCATCCACCGCAGCGGAATCAAGTTCAGCAGCTTGTTGTGGCAGCAGCACGCGAAAGCAAGGGGAAACTGCAAACGCGCACTACTCAGCTCTGCTCAGAGGTCCGAACAGACCAACAACCAGCTTGCGTGCCGTCGCCTGAACAAGCCGCTGCAGGCGCGCTACGACAGCCCGGCCGGCGACTCCTGCCGGGCGGTTCGCGCTGGTGCCGGACGCCGGCTCCGACAGCCGTGGCGGATTACGACGGTGCCGGGATGGCAGTCACCGCTGTTGCGCTCAGCGCAGCAATGACCAGCACTCGATCAGTCGGCGCCCCGCGTGGTGGCGACCAGATCAAGCGCAAGCGCGCGCTCACGACGCGCGTGCGCTTCGATCAGCTCGAGCGACCGCGCCTCGTCGCGACTCTTCAGCGCATCACTCAGGGCCTGGTGATAGCGCAGGTCGTCCTGCGGGTCGAAGCGCGGGTGTTTGGCTGCGCGGAACGCCAGCCGCAGGCGAACCGGCGCCAGCGTCCGGATCAGATTGACCAGGTAGTCGTTGTCCCCGTGCGCGGCCAGAATGGCGATGAACTGCTCGGTAGCATAGGTCGCCGCATCGCGGTCGCCGGCCGCGACCGCTTCGCGCTTGGCTTCGATGACCTGAGCAAGCGCCGCATCCAGATCGGCCGGCAGACGGCAAAGGGATCTAACCAAACGCTTCTGAAGATCCGTGTAAATCTCTGAAAATTCGCAAATTTCTTCTTTGCGAAACTCTCGAACCTTGGCACCCCGCCGTGGCTCGATGTCAATCAGCTGCTGACGTTGCAACAGCAGTAGAGCCTCGCGGACCGAGCCTCGTGACACACCGAGCTGCCGCGCCAGGGTCATTTCCTGCAGGCGCGAACCGCCGGGCCGCTGCGCCTCCACGATCTCTCGTCCGAGCTGAGCCGCAACCCGCTCGGTTGTGCTCTGCGTCGGTGTGGCCCATTCGCCAATACAGTTGCCACCGGTACTTGCCGTCATGTTCATTGACCATCCTCCGGTCGAATTGCTGCGCTCTCTGGTTGGACAGCAGCACAGAGACCAGAGTTCCAGCTGCGATGGCAGCCGTTGAGCCGGCCGCCGCTGAACGCTACCGGGCGATTGGTCGGACCTTAAGAGGTCGGCGGCGCGAGTTGTGCCTCGACGGCGATGGGCCAGTCTTCCGTCGCGGCCAGATCCAGCACCGGCGAGCGCCACTCCCAGTCACCGGGCTGCGCCATGGGCTGTCCGCTGCGGCTCAGGCGCACGACGATTTCGACGGTGCCTGCGCTGGACAGCGGTCGCGCCGGATTCATGCTGACCAGATCGTCGAGGCGCACCTGCTGGGGATAGTCCGGGCCCGGACGCCGCACCACCGCGAAGGGCATGCCGCCGCCAGCGGGGCGCGCGATGACAAACAGCGTTGCACCCGCCGGCGGTCGATGGTCACCGAGACCGAGCGACACGTCGACGGCCGGACCGCCGGTCGCCACACCAGGCGCGATCGCCAGCTGGCCACGCGCCTGCGCCAGCCCGGCTTCCAGGGCCTGACGCTGTTCCGGCCCAAGCGGCTGGGCCAGCGCGCGGTTGAGGACCGTGACGGCATCGCTGAAGCGGCCCGAACGAAGGGCATCAATCGCCAGGATTTCCAGCACCGCCGGCTGGTTTGGCGCCTGCTCGAGCAGGCGACGCACGATCTCCTGGCTGGTTTCGTCGAGCCGCGCATCCGCAGCGAGAAAGCGCGCCTGCAGCCAGTAGATGTCGATGCCGGGGTCGGGCTGACCGTTCGCGAGATTTGCGGCCGCAAAAGCGTCGGCAGCCGCGTCGAACCGGCGCTGTTTGAGGGCGATATGACCAAGCAGGTAGTGCGACTTGGCGTCCGCCGGTCGGTCCAGGACCCGCCCTTCGAGGCGGATGCGCCAGTCGTCCAGCTGCGTGGTCTCGGTTTCGGCCAGCGCAAGAACCGCTTCAGCACCGGCCAGCTGCGGCGCCTCCAGTTCACCGAGCGCCAGGTAGCCACCCAACACCCCCGCCACGGCCAGCGCTGCAAATCCGTAGAGCCAGACCCGGCCGCGTTCGGCGCTGTCAGCCGCCGCTGCGGTGGCTGCCGCCTCCGCAGCGGCCGCCTGCTCGAGATCCCGCAGTGCGTTGCGATCCAGCTCGGTCAACGCCTGCTCGAGGTCCGCCGCGCTGAGGATGCCTTCATCCGCCTCGCGCGCGAGCTCTTCGCGCCGACCCCGATAGAGCGCCTGCAGCGTCGCCAGCCGCGTTGCTGCGGGTGCTGTAGTTGCGCGCGCTTCGGGGTCTGCCAGCGGACGCGAGCGCCACAGCGGTACCAGCACAAACGGCAGCGTCGCCAGGGCGATGCCCACAACGTACAGGAGCAACATCTAATCCGCGTCCAGCAACTTGTTGAGCCGTTCCCGATCAGTCGTGCTGAGGCTACCCGGCGTGGTCGTAGCCGCCGCCCGGACAGTGCGCCGCCAGACCAGCAGGCCGGCTATGAGGAGCAGCAGCGGCCCGAACCACAGCAGCACCGTGGATGCTTTCAGCGGCGGCGAGTACAGCACGAAGTCGCCATAGCGTTGCTGCAGGTAGTCGCGCACCGCCTCGTCGCTGCGTCCCTCTTCGATCGAGAGCCGATAGACGGCCTGCCGCAGATCGCGCGCAATCGGCGCGTCGGACCCGAGCAGGTTGGTGTTCAGACACTTCGGACAGCGGAACTCAGCAACCAGACCACGGAAGTGCTGCTCCTGCGCTTCGTCCGCAAAAACCAGCACCTCCACCGGATTCCCGGCCGGCGCGGCCTGCACCGGCCCGGCACCACCGAACAACAGCACGGCGAGGATCAGCAACAGGCGTATCATCCGGCACTGCCTGCGACCGCGGCACCCTGCAGGCGCCGCAGCAGCGGCTCGATCTCATCCCGCCAGATGCGTGGGTTTACGTCCCCGACGCGCTTGTACCGGATGATGCCGTCGGCATCGAGCAGAAAACTCTCCGGCGCCCCGTAGACGCCAAGCTCGACGCCGATCCGGCCGTCGGTGTCCTGAATGTTGAAGGTATAGGGATCGCCGAGCTGGGCCAGCCACTGCCGCGCCTTGACCGGGTCATCCTTGTAGTTGATCCCGATGATCTTCAACCCTTCCTCAGCACGGAGGCGATTCAGCTCTTCGTGCTCCGAGCGGCAGGTTGGGCACCAGGTGGCCCAGACGTTTACCAGCACCGGCTGCCCCAGCAAATCCGCGCGTGACAGGGTCTGCCCCCCGGGCGTCAGCGGCTCGGCTTCGAACTCCGGAAACGGCTGGTTCAGCAGCGCCGAGGGCAGCTCGTGCGGATCGTTCAGGGAAAAGCCGAGGTAGCCGAAACCCAGGATCAGCAGGAAAACCAGCAACGGTACGAACAGGCTGGCACGGCTCATGGCTCAGCCCGCCGCCGCTACCGGTTCGGCCGCGCCCGCTGCCTGATCTGCGTCCGTCTCAGCCGGTGCTGCGACCCGCCGCCGCAGCCGCCGGTAGCGGACATCCAGGATCGCCAGCACGCCACCAATGGCCATGAGCAGAGCACCGCCCCAGATCCAGCGCACAAACGGCTTGACCTGCACGCGCACTGCCCAGACGCCTGCATCCGGATCAAGCGGTTCGCCCAGCGAGACATACAGATCGCGGAACACGCCCGCATCAATCGCAGCCTCCGTCATGATGCTGTTGCGCGCCAGGTAGCGGCGCTTTTCCGGACGCAGCCGCGTGAGCTCCCGCCCTTCGGCATCGGACACCAGGAAGCTGCCCCGGTCTGCCAGGTAGTTCGGCCCGGTCACCGCGTCGGTTCCCTCAAAGCGGAACTGGTAATCGCCGACGGCCTGGGTCATCCCGGGCTCGAAGCGCAGGTCACGCTCGATCGAGAGCTGCGAGGTCAGCCCCGCACCGATCAGGCAGGCCGCAAAACCAAGGTGTGCCAACGCCATGCCGTGGTAGGCGGGGCGCGCGCGGGTCAGGCCAATGCGCAGCCAGTCCTTCAACTGTGACCCGGCAACCCAGAGGCCGAGCGCGAAGGTCAGCGCCGCCTGCCAGGTGAGCGCACCGGTCACGAGCAACGGCAGCACCAGCCCGAGAACAACGGCACCAACCGCCACCCACTGCAGAGACTGGCGCAGCTCGGCAAGCCCGGTGCGCTTCCAGCGCAGGGCCGGGGCGCAACCGAGCGCCAGCGCCAGCAGCACCATGAGCGGCACGAACACGGCATTGAAGTACGGCACGCCGACGCTCGACTTCTGGCCGCCGGTCAGCGCCTCGTAGATTAACGGATGCAGGGTGCCGTACAGCACAACAGCAAGCGACACCACGAGCAGCAGGTTGTTGATGAGCATGAACGCTTCGCGGCTCAGCACGTCGTAGCGCACGGCGGAACGGATCAGCGTCGCCCGCAGGGCATAGAGCAGCAGCGCTCCGCCCACCACGACCAGCAGGAAGATCAGGATGAACAGGCCCCGGGTCGGGTCCACCGCGAAGGCGTGCACCGAGGTCAACACGCCAGAGCGCACGATGAACGCACCGAGCAGGCTGAGGCTGAAGGTTGTGATGGCGAGCAGCAGCGTCCAGCTCTTGAAGGTGCCCCGTTTCTCCGTCACGGCAAGCGAATGAATCAGCGCCGTACCGGCCAGCCAGGGCATGAAGGACGCATTCTCAACCGGATCCCAGAACCACCAGCCCCCCCAACCGAGCTCGTAATAGGCCCACCAGCTGCCGAGGGCGATACCGACGGTCAGAAACGCCCAGGACACGTTGGTCCAGGGTCGCGACCAACGTGCCCAGGCTGCGTCGAGGCGGCCGCTCATCAGCGCCGCGATCGCAAAGGCAAAGGCGACGGAAAAGCCGACGTAGCCGGAGTAGAGAATCGGCGGATGCACGATCAGGCCAACATCCTGCAGCAGCGGGTTGAGATCCGCGCCTTCCCCGGGCGGCAGCGGCAGGAGCCGTTCGAACGGGTTGCTGGTGAACAGCAGAAACGCAACGAAGCCGGTCTGCAGCAGCCCGAGCACGCCGAGCACTCGCCCGCGGAAGTCTGCCGGCAGGTGCTGCCCACGCAGCGCCACGGCGAGCATCCAGCTGGCCATCACAACGATCCACACCAGGAAGGAACCTTCATGAGCCCCCCAGACCGCGCTGATCTTGAAGTACCAGGGCAGCGCGCTGTTGGAGTTCTGCGCGACGTAGGCCACGGAGAAATCGTCCTGAACGAAGGCATTCGCGAGCAGCAGGAAGGCCAGCACGGCGAAGACCCACTGGCCAACGGTCAGCGACTGCGCCAGCCGCAGCAGCGTTGGCTGCCGCCGCGCGGCGCCGAGCAGGCCGGCCACCGCAAGCAGCGCGGTCAGCACGAAGGTGGCGATAGCCGCCGCGTGTCCGACCTCGGGGATCATTCTTCGACTCCGGTGCTCATCTGCGCCAGCTCCGGTGGCATGTAGTTCTCGTCGTGTTTCGCAAGCACTTCGCTGGCGACGAATTCTTCCGCCGTGTGCAGCTGTCCCTGCACCAGAATGCCCTGCCCCTCACGGAACAGGTCCGGCAGGATCCCGGTGTAGCGGACAATGAACTCGGCACCTTCGTAGTCGGTCAGCACGAAGCGCACGGCCAGATCCGTGTCGCTGCGTTCAACGCTGCCAGCCTTAACCATACCGCCGGCGCGGATCGGCGTATCCAGCGGCGCTTTACCGCTGACGACATCCGCCGGCGGATAGAAGAGATTCAGGTTTTCATCGAGCGCGAGCAGCACGAGGCCCAGCGCGAGGCCGGCGCCGACGACAAGAAAAGACACCATCAACAAGCGGTTACGACGTTTCGGATGCATGCGTCAGCTCGATGTTCCTGCTTTCAAGAGTGCGGCCGCGGAGTCTACCACCGAACCTTCCTGGTCCGGCTCGGCGCGGCGCTCGATCCGGGCGCGCGCCGCGGCGAGGAATCGTTGTCGGGCAATCCGCAGCAGCAACAGGTTGCCCAGCACGATGATTATGGCCAGCGCGACGGACAACCAGACGTAAAACCCGTGCCCGCCCATGGCCAGGAACTCGGCGAAGCTTGCAAAGCTCGGTGTCGGCATCAGGCGGCCCTCGTCACCAGCGCGATGTGTTCCTGCACCCAGCTGGTCTGTTCCTCTCGGCGCAGTATTTCGAGCCGCATGCGGCTGACCAGCAGCGCACCGAACAGGCAGTAGACGCCGAGCACGTTCAGCAGCAGCGGCAGGTACATCTGCGGTGGCATGGCCGGTTTCTCGGTCAGCGAGAACGTGCTGGTCTGGTGCAGGGTCAGCCACCACTCGACGGAGTACTTGATGATCGGAATGTTGATCACACCGACGATGGCAAGCACCGCGCAGGCCCGCGCCGCCTGCTCCGGCCGGACAAAAGCCTGCCGCAGGGCCGCCAGGCCGAAATACAGGAACAGCAGCACCAGCATCGATGTCGTGCGTGCATCCCAGACCCACCAGGCGCCCCAGGTCGGTTTGCCCCAGATCGCGCCGGTGGCCAGCGCGAGCGCCGTCATGGACAGCCCGAACGGCACCGCGGCCTGCAGCGCGATGTCTGCCAGCTTCATGCGCCAGACCAGCAGAATCACCCCGGCAACGCCCATCATCATGTAGACGGACTGCGCAACGATGGCGGCCGGCACATGCAGGTAGATGATGCGGAAGCTGTTGCCCTGCTGGTAATCCGGTGGCGCGAAGGCCAGCCCCCAGATCGTGCCGACGGTCAGCAACAGCACCGCCGCGCCGCCGAGCACGAGCCCCCAGCGGGTCGTCAGCTGGAAAAACCAGCGCGGGGAACCGAGCTTATGCCAGAGCCGCTTGATCGCATTCCACACAGCTTGTCCTGCCGTATCGTTATGAGGGCCTAATTATCGCGCAAAGGCGTCCGCAAGTGCGTCAACGACGCAGCGCGGGGGCTCACTGATCGAGACACACCCGCAGGGCACCAGCAATGGCGAACGGTGCCGTGGTGAGGGTGACGACCAGAATGACAGCGAGCCACAGCAGTGAGCCAGACTGTGACAAACCCTGCTGGGCCGCCGTGATGGCGCTCGCAGAAAAGATGAGCACCGGGATGAAGAACGGCAGCACCAGCAGCGCCAGCAGCACGCCGCCGCGACCAACGGACACGGTGAGCGCGGCACCGATACCGGCAATGGCGGTGACCGTCGGCGTCCCGAGCAGCAGCGTGTAGGCCAGCGTTGGCCAGGCGCTAAGCGGCAGGTACAGCGCGCCCGCCGCGAACGGGGTCAGCAGCAGAAACAGCCCGCCGAGGACCAGCCAGTGCGCCAGCAGGCGTGCGATCAGGGCAATGAAGACCGGCTGGGCCAGGAGCAGCAGCTGTTCCAGCGAGCCGTCGTCGAAGTCCCGCCGGAACAGCGACTCCACCGATAGCAGCGCTGCCAGCAGCACCAGCACCCAGATCACCACCGGGGCAAATTGCGCCAGCACCCGAGGCTGGCCACCGAAGCCAATGGCAAACAGGGACAGGCCAAGCACGAAGAAGGCAATTGGATTGAGCACATCAGCCGGCGCCCGCCAGAGCAGGCTTAGGCTGCGGATCAGCTCGGCTCGAAACGGCGCGCTAGGCACGGGCAGCCACCCAGCGTTCGAGCGCCATGCCCGACTTGATCTGAACAGGCGCGTCGCCAGCCGCTGCAAAGCGGCCGCCCTGCGACAGCGGCTGGTGCGTCGCGCACAGCGCCGCGCCGCCCCGCGCCGCGTGCGCCAGCAGCAGCTCATCGAGCAGCGCCTGGCCGCCGCTGTCGAGGGCGGTGTAGGGCTCGTCGAGCAGCCACAGCGACACCGGCTGCAGGGTCAACCGGGCGAGCGCAACCCTGCGCAGCTGGCCCGCAGACAGCTCGGCGCAGGGCACATCCGCGTAGCCAGCCAGGCCGACGGCGCCGAGGCGCGCAGCCGCATCATCGCGGACGCCGCAGAGCCGCGCGTACCAGGCCAGGTTAGCCCGCGGCGACAACGTCAGCGACAGGCCCGGCCGGTGGCCGAGGAACGCCAGGGGCGCGCTGACGAAGGTGCCCCGGGCTTCGCTGTGCAAGCCGGCCAGCGTGCGCAGCAGCGTCGTCTTGCCGCAGCCGTTCGGGCCGGTCAGGGACCAGACCTCCCCGCCGCGCACCTCGAGCGAGAGCTGCTCGATGAGCGGCTGATCGGCACGGCTGACCGTGAATTCCGCAAGCTCCAGCAGGGAGGCTGTGTGCAAAGGTCAGTCCTTAACCACCCGGTAGCACGGCACGTAGCTTTCGCTCGCCAGTTTCATGCGGCCTTCGGCCACAAAAGCGGTCAGCAGCTCATCGAGAGCCAGCGCCAGCGTGGCATCGCTGTTCAGGGTCAGCACTCCATGGCGCTCGATCCGCCGGATGCCATCGGCCTTCACGTTGCCGCTGACGATGGCGGAAAACGCCCGGCGCAGGGCAACGGCCAGCTCATGCACCGGCTGCTCCCGGCGCAGGTTGAGCGCCGCGACCGCCTCGTGGCTGACCTCGAAGGGCTGCTGGTGCGGCCCCGGGATCTTCAGCAGCCAGTTGTAGTAGTACGCATCACCGTCGCGACGGCGCTGCTTCTTCACCTGCTGCACAGCGCGGCCGGCATAGCGCCCGACCTCCTCCGGATCATTGATGATGATCTTGTAGCAGTCCGCAATCTCGTCGCCGAGCGTGAGCCGCAGAAAAGCGTCCATCTGCGCCCAGTACGCTGCCGAGGACGCGGGGCCGGTGAAGATGAGCGGCAACTGCTGCCGCGCGTTGGCCGGATCCAGCAGCACGCCGAGCAGGTAGAGGATTTCTTCTGCGGTGCCGGCCCCGCCGGGAAACACGACGATCGCATGGCCGAGGCGCAGGAACGCTTCCAGCCGCTTCTCGATGTCCGGCAGGATCACGAGCTGGTTCACCATGGGGTTGGGCGGTTCGGCGGCGATGATGCCGGGCTCGGTCAGGCCGATGTAGCGGGCGTCGTAGCGGCGCTGCTTGGCATGGCCAACGGCAGCCCCCTTCATCGGACCTTTCATGGCGCCAGGCCCACAGCCCGTGCAGATATCGAGCCCACGCAGGCCGAGATGGTAGCCGACTGCCTTGGTGTACTCGTACTCGTTGCGGCTGATGGAGTGTCCACCCCAGCAGACCACGAGGTTTGGTCCGATGTCGGGATTCAGCACCCGCGCCTGCTTCAGAATATTGAACACCGCATCGGTTATGCCGCGGCTGCTCGACAGGTCAAACCGCTGGCCCCGCTGGACCTCGGTGCCGATGTAGACGATGTCGCGCAGCACCGAAAAGAGATGTTCGCGGATCCCTTCGACCATGCGACCCGCAACGAAGGCAGTCGCCGGCGCATTCTCGATCGCCAGCTTGAGGCCGCGGGTCCGGCGTTTGATCTCGATCTGGAAGTCGCTGAAGGTATCGAAGATGAGCGCCGCATCATCGGATTCGCTGCCTGTGTTCAGCACCGCCAGCGCGCAGTTGCGGAACAGCTCGTAGAGTTCCTGCGGCTGCTTACCACCGGTGAGCAGCTCAATTTCCTGGCGCGACAGCAGCTCCATGCTGCCCCGGGGCGCAACCTGCGCATCGCACTTGCCAACGTTGAGGGGCACCAGCTCGTGGTGATCCGGCCCGGCTTCGGCCAGCGCGCCGACCTGCTTTCCTTCGGCTGCCATTCCAACTCTCTCTCGACTGTCTCTCGCCCTGATTGCCTGTGTCGGCGTGCTTGCCGGTTTCGGCTCCCGATCACCGGCCCAGTGCCGCGGCCCAGTACTGCGTCATGGTGCCACGGGACGGACCCGCGTCCTGCTAGTTTAGCGAACCCAGCACCGGCGGTACGGTTGGCGATCACATTGTCCTGGTCGTCTGTTACAGGCGCAGGCTCATTCCCAGGTAGACCTGGCGCGGCAGCCCCGGGAAGTAGCGGTAGCTGCCGAATGCGAAGTCGGCACGGTCGGCGTACTGTGCGTCCGTCACATTGTTGAGCCGCAACGTGGCCGAGAGCCGCTCGCTCACCTGCCAGCGCGCGCGCAGGTTACCGAGCCAGTGGCCGTCGTAGCGGGCCGTGTTGCTCGCGTTGAGCTGGTAGCTGCCGAGCCCGACGATCTCTGCTTCCAGCAGCACCGTCGGCAGCGGCGCAAACCGCCAGCGGGCGCTGCCCTGCCAGCGTGGAGCCGTGTCAACCGCATCACCGCTGCTGATCGATTCGCCGCCGGCGAGCGGCGTGCTGAAGTCATAGCGGTGCCGCGCGTAGGTCGTTGCGATATCGAATCCGTGCCGGCCCACGCTGTGCTGCCAGAAAAACTCGATCCCTTCCGCCCGGGTCCGGCCACCGGTCACGTTGAAGCCGTCGGCGTCCCGGAAGATCAGATCGCGGCTGCGCTGCGCAAACAGCGCCACCGCGAGGCCCTCGCTGCGAAAACCCAGCTCCAGCGCATCGACGGTTTCCGAATTCAGATCCGCAAGCGTCTGGCCGTTCTGCAGGCGATACAGCTCGGTGGCCTGCGGCGGACGGAAACCGCGGCCGAGCTGCGCATACAGCGCACCAGCCCCGACGTCGCGCACGAGCCCGAGCCGACCGGCAATATCGTCGAAGCGGTCGGTGCCGCTTGGCGGCCGCGAGTAACGGCAGCCACCGAAGCCGCACGGCGTGCCGTCATCGCGGGTATTGCCGACCAGGGTCCGGTTGTCGTAGTCGTAGCGCAGCTGCTCGAGCCGCAGGCTGTGCTCGATCCTGAGGGCGCCGTCGTCGGAAAGCGCCCAGTCAACATCGTAAAACGCCGCCGCTGTCAGCCCTTCGACGGTATAGTCGTAATGCAGGCCGGGTGGTCGCGTCGCCACCAGAAACGCCGACCCGATCGTCGGTCCATCCTGAAACTCGCGCAGCGCGCTGTCGAACCATTCCAGCTGCAGTCCAGCCTGGCCCGTGAAGCGCTGACCCCCAGCGAAAGCCCGGCGCAGGATCACCCCGCCGCTGGTGTGGTCGTTTTCCTCCAGCGGCTGGCCCGGCAGGAAGTGCTGCAGGAACGCCATGTCGGAGCGTCGCAGGTACGGGCTGATGATCCAGTCCCCCTTCTGCCAGTGGCTCGTCAGCCGCAGTGCCCAGGCATCCCGGTAGGCTTCCGGATTCGGATTGGTGCTGCGCAGATCATCGTCTTCGTATACTTCGAAGCCGCTTACGAAGCCACCGGTCTCCTGGTTCAGCAGCGTGCCGGCAAAGGTGGTCAGCACCCGCCACCCGGCCACCTCGGTACGGTGCGTCAGGTTGGCCTTCTGCTGGCCGTAACCGGTGGCATCCCGGTAGCCCCCCGAGTGCTCGCTGTGCAGCGCAAAGCTGAACTGCTGCTCGCCCAGCGCCGCAGTGCCCGTCAGCCCGGCCCGGTAAAACCCCTCGGGGCCGCCCTCGAGGCGCAGCTCCTGCGGCGGGTCCAGCGCAGAGACACGGTTGATCACGCCACGCTGCGCGTTGCCGCCGAAGCTGGCACTGGCCGGTCCGCGAACAAACTCGAGCCGCTGCGCCTGTTCGGTATTGAGCTCGAACAGGTTGTTCACGTTGCAGAAACCGTTCGGGCGTACGGGAATGCCGTCCTCGAGCAGCTGAAAAGAACCGCAGGCACCAGGGCCGGTCAGCACCGGCGAGCGGATCGCGGTCAGATGCTCCTGACCGGAACCGCGCGAGATCCAGACGCCCGGCACGCGGAGTGCCACCTCATGAACGTGGGTTGCCGCGACCCGCTCCAGCACCTCGGCATCGAGCGCCAGCGCGCTCGCACTGGTCGGGAGCACGGCAGCAACGGAACGCGGGGCAATGACTTCAACCTCTTCGAGCACCGGCTGCGCCGCGGCGCCGAATGCCAGGACCGGCCAGCCGCCCGCCATCGCAAGCAGCAGCGTCAGCAGCCCGATTCCGAACGGGATCGGCCCCTGCAAACCCGTTCTGCCTATGCCCCCTCGCCGCGGCTGCCAATGCCGCGTGCTGGAGCCGCCCAAGGCGCTGCCCCGCTGAAATCCCCTCACCCGATACTCCTCAATACTCTTGCTCAATTTCGTCTCCGGGCAGCTACCGCCCGGCAGGTGCATCCCGCAACCGCAGCGTGACCGACTCGGTCTGCGGATCGAACCAGATTTCTGCAGCGCCGCTGTCGAGCTGGGCCAGCACCTCGGCGCGCTTGTGCTCGAGAGAGACCTCCGTCGTGCCGTACTCCGTCCCCTCGCGCAGCACAAAATCATCGATCACGCCGATCAGCGCGTCAGCGGAGAGTGCGTCCACTTCAATCTTGATCATGCGGGCGGGCGGGCACCGATGGTGACTATGGTTGCGCAGTTTACGTGATGAGGTGCTCAACGCTGCGGCGAATGCGCCTGTGTGTCTTGAATTTGTACGGGTGCAGTGCGTTACTTATGAAGGCCTAAGAACCACATGTGAAGCACTGCCGCGACTGCCGATTTCCGGCGCCCGGCGTGACTTCACCATAACAGTCGACGATGAACGTCGACGCTGAGCGCCGGTGGCGCGCAAGCGGCAGCAAAGCTGCGTATGCGGATTGACCGCGTACTGCGGGAACACGGGGCGGGATGGTCCTGCGTTCACTGTCGGTGCCGGGCAGGCCCGACCTGATACTGCCAGCGCGCCCGCGTAATAACACGGACTGCAGCCTGATGTCGGAACAAGATCATATCCTTGTCGTCGAAGACGAACCCATCACCCGCGAACAGCTGGTCTCCTACTTCGAAGAAGAAGGCTTTCAGGTCACCGCGACCGGTCAGGGCGACGAGGTTGCAAAGCTTCTTGAAGAACATGAGATCACGCTGATCCTGCTGGACATCAAGCTGCCCGGTAAGGATGGTCTGACCCTCACCCGGGAGCTGCGCGCCCATTCGGACGTCGGCGTCATCCTCGTGACCAGCAAGCAGGAGCAGATCGACCGCATCCTCGGCCTGGAAAGCGGCGCTGACGACTACGTTACCAAGCCCTTCGATCCCCGCGAGCTGCTGAGTCGGGCTAGGAACCTGCTGCGGCGCGTGCACTCTCAGCAGAGCCTGCGCAAGAAAAACCACATCCGCCGCTTCGACGGCTGGACTCTCGATCTGAACAAGCGCGAGCTGCTGAGCCCCGAAGGCGAACAGAAACAGCTTTCCGCCGGCGAGTACCAGCTCCTGCTGGCCTTCATGGAGAAAGCCGGTGAGGTCATGAACCGCGACCAGCTCATGAACCGCATTCGCAACCGCGAATGGTTTCCGGATGACCGGTACATCGACGTGCTGGTCGGGCAGCTGCGCAAGAAGCTCGGCGAGCGGGCCGCCAACGCCAAGATCATCGCAACCATTCACGGCACCGGCTACCTGTTCACCCCTGAAGTCGCCTGACCGGCGCAGCGCTGCAGACGGGCCCAGCAAGCACCAATGAAGCAGCAACCGGGCGACGGCAGCGCGGAAATCCTCTATGAAAGCGCCACCACGCTGGTGCTGCGCACAATCCGCAATGAGCAGCCTGTCATCTGCAAGCGGCTGAAGCCGAACGCGCAGACGCCCCAGGCCATCAGCCGCTACTACCAGGAATTCAGCGTCCTGCAGTCGCTGACCAGCCCCTACATCTGCCGCGCGCTGCATTACGACACCGACACCCACGCCCTGTATCTCGAGGACTGCGGTGGCACCCCGCTGCGCCAGCTGATCCGCGACGGCGTGCTGACCCGGGAAGAAGCGCTGGAAGTAGCCGCCGGAATCGCGCGGGCGCTGCAGTCCGTGCACGATGAAGGCGTCGTCCACCGCGATCTCAACCCCAGCAACCTCATTGTCACGAACGAGCTCGAGGTACGGCTGATCGATTTTGCGCTGGCGACCTTCGTGGAGCGCGGCCATACGCCGAACGATACGCCCACGCCACTGGCCGGAACGCTGGCCTACATCTCGCCGGAGCAGACCGGGCGGGTCAATCGGGTGGTCGACTACCGCACCGACCTGTACTCCCTCGGCGCCACCCTGTACGAACTGTTCAGCGGCCGCCCGCCGTTCACCACCACCGATCCGCTGGAGCTGATCCACGCGCACATCGCGAGCGAACCGCCGGCGTTGACCGAGGTTGCAGAAGATCTGCCGCAATGGCTGTCGGATCTGGTGGCCAAGCTGCTGGCCAAGCAGCCGGAAGACCGCTACCAGGCTGCCGGCAGCGTCCTCGACGACATCGTCGAAGGGCGAGAGCTCGCGAACATCGTGCCGTTTCGTCTCGGGCAGACCGACGCGCCCGGCCAGCTCACGCTGCCGAAGCGACTGTACGGCCGCGACAGCGAGCTCAAAATCGTCCAGGACAACCTCAACCGCGCGCACCGCAGCGAAGTGAACCTGCTGCGGGTGAGCGGCACCCTCGGCATCAGTACGTCGTCCTTCTGCAGCGCCATCGGGCGCCTCGCTGCCGAGTCCGGCCATCTCACCGGACGCGCACGGGTCGAGCCGCCCGCTTTCGCCAGCGAGGTGCAGGACGCCGAGGAGCTCTGGATCGAGCTGCTGCGGCCGGTGCTGCGCCAGGCCCTGTCGCTCGAGAACGAATCCGTGGATGCGCTGATCGATCGCCTGCAGCGGCTCGAGCATGCCCAGCTGGCCTGCCTGGTGCCGTTCATACCGGAGCTCAACGCGTTTGTGCCGAACGCCGGCCCGGCCAGCGGCGGCACGCTCGAAGCCGGCATCCGCGGCCTCGCCCAGGCCCTGGCCCCCCTGCCGCTGTGCCTCACGATCGAAGACGCTGATCTGCTGGCTCCGCGGGTGCTGACCGCCCTGCTGGAAACCGCGGTCGGCCTGCGCCACCTGACGCTGGTGCTGGCCGGAACCGATGCCATCGATGAGTACCTGAGCGCCCCGCGGCTTGCGACCAAAACTACCCGCATCCTGCTGGAGCCGCTGAGCCGCGGCGATGTACGGGCGATGCTGGCAGACATGCTGAACCACACCGAGGCGCGGGTGCGGGAACTCAGCGCCGTGCTGCACGAGAAGACGGAGGGCCTCCCGGCAGCAATTCTGGATCTGGTGTTCGAGCTGCACCGGCTGAACGCGCTGCGCTACGACAACGCAGCGCACGAGTGGACCTGGAATCTGGAGCAGATTCGCGCTCACTACTTCAGCACCAATTCAGCGGCCCGGATCGATCAACAGCTGTCCAGCCTCGACGAGGAAGCCCTGGCTACGCTCGAGCTCGGCGCCTGCATCGGGGATCCGTTTGCCCTGGCCGATCTGGCCGGTGCCGTTGGGGAACCGGAAGCGGAGCTCGCGGTACATCTGCGTCTGGCCATCAGCCAGGGCCTGCTCGGTCTCGACGGCGCCGAATATCGCTTCTCGCATCCGCAGATCGCTCAGACGCTGTACCGGCAGATATCCGAATCCCGCAAGCGTGCCCTGCATCTGCAGATCGCTCGCCACCTGATGCGTGCCAAGCGCCAACAGGGGAACGAGCTGCTGCTCACCGCCGACCATCTGAACGCAGCAACGGACCTGGTCAACCTGGATGCCGACGAGCGCAGCGAGTTTGCCTACTACAACCTCCTTGCCGCGCGCGAAGCGCTGGCCCGGGCGAGCTTCCAGAAATCCTACAAGTACTGCCGCAGCGGCCTGGCGCTGTTCTTCGGCCCTGAGCCGCATACGGATTCTGTTTACCTGGAACTGTGCCAGTGCGCGGCGGAGGCAGCCTTCCTCTGTGGCGACTTCGACCAGCTGGCGCGGGTCGTGGCGCACACGGATTCCGTGACCAGCGCCATGCGCGAAGTCGAGGTGCGCGCAGCCATCGTTTCCAACGAGCTCGAACGAGCCCGGACGCTGGCCAGCGAGGAATACCAGCGGCTGCGCGGCAAACACGCTCGGACCGACAGCAGCTTCGACCGGCTGCGCCAGAGCTGGCAGCGGCTGCGTGGCAGCACCGCGGAGTGGCAGCCGCTGAAACCGCCGCTCCCTGCGATCAGCGATGCCGGCATGAAGCAGCGCTGGCGCCTGGGCTGTCTGCTGCTGCACATCGACTGGCACCTGGGCCGGGAATCCGAGGAGCGCTTCGAGCTCGACATCATTCGCGAGGCCCAGATCCACGGCGCATGGAGCGCCGAGGTTGCGGTCGCTTATGCCTATGAGGCGCTGCGCGCCACCCGCGACGGCTTCACCCCCCAGGCCCTGACGCTGGCCAACAACGCACGGCTGCTGGCGCGGCAGTTCAGCAAGGATCCGTTCTCCGCACGGGCGCGCATTCTCCTCAAGGCTCAGCTTGATCCCTGGAGCAAGCCGATCGATACGGCCCTCAAACCGTTGACCGAAGAGTTCGATATCTGCCTCGGTGCGCAGGACTTCGAGTTTGCTGCTGCTGCCGCCGCCAGCTACTCGTGCCTGGCGCTGCAGCGTGGTATGGAGCTCGGCTCCCTGGCCCGGGAACTCGGCAAACAGATCGCAAGCTTTGGCAAGCACCCGCACGTGACGGGTTTGAACATCTGTCAGTACATCGCCAGCACTGTCGATACCCTGCTCGGCCGTGGCGCCGAAGAGGACAAGCAGTCCGGAGCACGCATGCCGGAGGGCGATCGGCTCGCCAGCGCCCACGTGTATGCGGTCCGCCTCTACATCGCCGTGCTCTATCACGATTTCAAAGGCGCCGATGCGCTGCGCGAAGTGATGGCACCGTTCGTCGAGCTGCTGCAGCCGACGCCACTCGGCGTGACCACGCGGTTCCTGCAGACCCTGACCCAGCTCCGCGTCGACGCAAACGGCAACCGTCGCGAAATTCAACGCAACATGGAGTGGCTGTCGCGCATCGTGGAACGGGGCGCCAGCTTCGCGCACCCGAAGCTGCGGCTGCTCGAAGCCGAGCAGGCCTGGACCCGCAAAGAAATCTCCTCGAGCCTGGAGCTTTACGAGGACGCGGCCAAGCTGGCCCGCAGCGCCGGCCTCGCCAACGACGAAGGGCTCGCCTACGAGCTGGTCGCCCGCCGCTGCACGGCTATCGATCGCAAGGACTTCGCGCGGCTGTTCTTTGCCAACGCGCAGCAGGCATACCTGCGCTGGGGGGCAACGACCAAGGTTGCACAGCTGGAGCGAGAGTTCGGCGATGAGCTGCAGAACATCACCACCGTGTCCAATCCACCGTTGCCTGTTGATGACCTGACGGACCTGACCGTACGCGATTTCCCGGCCAGCAACGGGTCGATCGAAAGCACGGAATTCTCCGATCGGATGATCGACACCAGCACCGTGCTGCGGGCAGCGCAGACGCTGTCGGGCGAGATTCTGCTGGACCGCGTGTTGAGCAAGCTGCTGCGGCTGGCGCTGGAACATGCTGGCGCACAGAAAGCGACCATGGTGCTGCGGGGTGACCGTGGCCACCTGCAGGTCGAGGCGATTGCCGAAGTCGACGGTGATCGCGGCCGGCGCCTGTCGCCGCCGGAGCTCCTGGAAAGTTACGACGGCATCCCGGTCAGCATCATCCAGTTCGTGGCCCGCACCAAAGAACCGCTGGTGCTCGCCGATGCAACGCAGGAAGACGTCTTCACCCAGGACCCCTACGTCATCGAGCAGCAGCCGCTCTCGGTGTTGTGTCTGCCGATCCTGCACCGCGGGCAGTTGACCGGCGTGCTCTACGTCGAGCACCGGTGGCTGACCGGCATGTTCACCTCGCAACGCGTCGAGGTACTCGCGCTGCTGGCATCCCAGGCCGCCATCTCCATCGAGAACGCGCGCCTGTACGCGAACCTGCACGCCACCCGGGACGAGTATCAGGCGCTTTATGAAAACGCGATCGAAGGCCTGTTCCGCATCAGCCCGGAAGGCGTGCTGATCCGCAGCAACCCGACGCTGGCCCGCATCCTCGGCTTCGATAACCACGACCAGCTGCAGCACGAGTACCGGGATCTGCTGGATCGGGTGTTCTACAGCCGCGAAGCCGCGGCACAGTTCCTCTCGCTGCTCGAGGAGCGCCGCATCGTCAGCGGCTTCGAGGCTGAGGGCGTTACCGAGTCGGGACGCGTCTTCTGGATGTCGCTGACGGCACAGATCAACACCCAGCCGGACCAGGGCGAGTTCATCGACGGTTCGCTGGTCGACATCTCGGAACGGAAGCAACGCGAGCTGGCAGATCAGCAGCGCCAGATTGCAGAAGAGGCAACCAAGGCGAAGAGCGAGTTCCTCGCCAACATGAGCCACGAGATCCGCACGCCCATGAACGCGATCCTGGGTTTCTCCAAGCTGACGCTGGAAACCGACCTGGAGCGCAAGCAGCACGAGTACCTGACCGCCATACGTAACGCCGCCGAGAACCTGCTGAACCTGGTCAGCGACGTGCTCGACTTCTCCAAGATCGAGGCGGGCAAGCTCACGCTGGACCTGGCGGAGTTCTCCATCGGCGATCTGCTGCGCGACGTCGAACGCCTGTTTCGGACGGAAATCCGCAAGAAGGGCCTGTACCTTGAGGTCGAAGACCTGACCGCCGAACACGCAGCGTTCCCGGCCCACGGGCGCCTGATCGGGGACTCGCTGCGGCTGCAGCAGGTGCTGGTCAACCTGATTGGCAACGCCATCAAGTTCACCGAGGAAGGCGGCATCCGCATCTCGGCACGCGTCGCCAGCAGCACCGGCGAGCGGCTGCTGCTCGAAGTGGTTGTCGCCGACACCGGCATTGGTATCAGCGCCGAGCAGCAGGGCCGGCTCTTCAACTCCTTCGAGCAGGCCGAGTCTTCTACTACTCGTCGCTATGGCGGTACCGGCCTCGGCCT